>NZ_JBVHDS010000016.1:0-134244 GCF_055563255.1 Streptomyces sp. NPDC002958
GGTACTTCTGCTCTCCGTTGATCTTCAGGAAGACCTCGTCCAGGTGCCACTTGTCCCCGGGCCGTGGCCGACGGCGGCGCAGTCCGTCCGCGTAGGCCTGGCCGAACTTGGCGGACCAGCGGCGGATGGTCTCGTAAGAGACGATGACGCCGCGTTCGGGCATCAGCTCCTCGACCTCGCGGAAGGACAGCGGGAAGCGGAAGTACAGAATCCCTCCCCGGCGCGACCAACCAGAAGATCATCCCACCCGGCCAGTCAACGTGACAGTGCCCGATGGCGGCTTCGTCGCCGGGGCGGATGGGTCGCAGGTCTCGGCGCATCCGGGCTTGGTCGGCGATCACGTAGGCATCGCGGGCGTCGGTCTTGCCCTCACCGCGGTAGCCGTCGGACGCCCGGTTCACCAGTCGGCCGGGCATGTAGAGGACCTCTTGGCCGTGGCTGACCAGCAAGGCCAGCAGTAGCGCGGGTTCCCCGCCGGTCATGTCGATCGCCCAGGTGACCTGCCGGCCGGCCAGGCCCAGGACGTCACCGATCAGCTTCAGCAGCTCAGGCTCGTCGTTGGCCACCCGCCGCGACAGTAGCGTCTTGCCGTCCGCGTCCAGGGCAAGGCTGTGATGGTGGCCCTTGCCGACGTCGATCCCCGCCCATATCCGGCTCATCGCTCTCCTGACGTGCGTGTTCGTACTCTTCGTGCCACGGACGACCTCGCCGGCATTGCTCTACACAGCGACTTGTTCGCACTTCCTAATCGGCGGCCGAGTCGTCGTGGGGCGCTGAGCGGCAAAGCCTCGATTGCCACGAGACGGCAGCGGCCTGAAAGTCACACCCAGCGCCCCTGGGCGACCCAACCCTACGAATGGCTCGATCAGCCCGGTCAAGAAGGTAGAGCGGCCTGAGGTCAGGGCAGGCGGATGTTGTCGTACCTGGTGTTCGGCTTCCCGTTGGCGTACACGCGCGGGGAGGTGAACACCCCGGCCAGCTCCTTGTCGGCGATCGTTCTGCGGGGAAGGCTCAGCCCGTAGTGCTCGCCCATCAGTCGGTACACGTCCCGGATGTCTGGCACATGCAGCCCCCACTCGTCCGGCTCGTCGGGGAAGTCGGGGTCCGGGTCGACGCTGCCGAGCCCGATCTCGGCGATCATCCGCTGGGTGAGGGGTGATCCGCCCTGACCGACTCGTGGACTTCGCCGTCGAAGTAACTCCAGTCCAGCTTTCCGTCCACGATGACGCCGATGTTGGGTGGGTCCATGGTGGTGTCTTCGATGGTCAGCCAGGTGTGGTTCTCCCACAGATGCTTCACGTGGTCAGGGCGCTGCATGTAGAAGCCGTCGCTGCCCCCGCACAGGGCGAAGGCCCACCCTGCGTGCTCGCCCAGCCTGGCCCAGTCCGGGACGTTCCAGGCCCGGTGCAACGCCGTGTCGAACGCGTCGGGAGACATGATGCCGAGGCCGGGATCCGCCCCCCGCATTGCCGCCAGCTCCTCGACGCTCACGCCTTTGACCATCTCCAGGTAGAAGCCCGAGGAGGCGAGGTCCTGCTGTATCCACTCGAATCCCATCGCTCATGATCGGAAGCGTGGCAGCGGCGTCTGACAGCCTGGCCCTGGGACCGTGACCTGTGCCGCACGACACCGGGCCGACTGCCGTGTCGCGAGAGCTGGTGTCCTGCGCCGATCGGCTCCGCGAGCCGACCCACTGGCGGACACGTGTGCGGTACAACGCGATGCTCGCCGAGCGACAGTGGCAGGCAGGCCGCATGGAGGAAGCTGTTGCCACCTGGAGCAACGTGCTCGACGACTACCCGCATGTGCAGTCCGGGCGGTGCGACGACCGGGTGCGCACGCTGATCTCCACCGTTGCGCCGCGCACCACGAACCCGCTAGCCAGGGACCTGCATGACCGCGCGAGGACGCTGCTGCAGCGCTAAGCCTGGCCTATCATTAAGGTTCATTGTCCTGCTCGAACGAGGCCAACAGGCTCATCGTCGCGGGTCACCTCGCGCAGGTGGTCGTAGCGGCTTGACCAGTCGATCAGCACAGGTCGGAGCTGAGAGGCTGGTCGCAAGCGGCAGGCCAGTCACTACCCTCCGCAGCGGTCGACGTCGATCTGATCGTGGTTGAGTCCGCGCCAGCGCCCACGGCGGTGCTCAGGCAAGCTCAGCGATCGGTGTCCGTCACCGCTGTCCGCGCCGCCGTCGCTTCGTCCCTCGCCCGGGTCGCTGCCTCGGGATCGCCGGTCAGGGTGTGTGCCGTGGCCAGGGTGTCGAGGCCGACGGCCAGCCAGGTGCGGGAGCCGATCTGGCGCCACAGCCCGACGGCGGCCTCGGCTCGGCGGCGGGCCTGCACGGGGCGGCCGGCGGCGAGTTGCGCCTCCGCGAGGGCGTACAGGGTCGCCGCTTCGCCCCACAGATTGCCGAACTCCCGGTATCTCCAGAGGCTTTGGGCCAGCAGTCGGCGGCCCTCCTGGTGTACGCCCTGGCGCACCAGAACGTCGCCGAGCCAGCAGATCGCGTGGGTGGCACCAAGCCGGTCGCCGAGGTCCTCGCTGATCGAGGCGGCTTCGCGGAAGCAGTCGGCGGCGACCGGATGGGCGCCGAGGGCTCGGTGGCTCTGCCCGAGGCAGCGCAGGGCCTGGGCCTCGCCAGGCCGGTAGCCCGCAACCCGGCTCTCGCGCAGGCACTCCGTGAACCGCTCCATGGCCGCTTCGACACGGCCCTGTTCGAGGTCGATGACGCCGATACCGTTGGTCGCGTAGACGAGGCAGTTGACGTTTCCGGCCGACCGGGCCAGTTCCACGGCCCGCCCGAAGTGCCGCACGGCCGAGGAGTACTGGCCGAGCAGACGGTGCACGTACGCGAGACCGGCCGTGGCGCTGGCCCGGTACGCCGGGCCATGCCCCTCGGCGAGCAGCAGGGCCTGTTCGAAGTGGTGCAGTGCTTCCGGATACCGGTCCAAGATGGTGGTGAGTTCTCCGAGGCAGCGGTGGACCTTGGCGGCGCTGCGGTGGTCGCCGATGTGCAGCGCCGCCTTGAGTGCCCGGTCCTGAAGCCGCTCCCAGTCGTCGAAGTGGCTGCCGATCTGGAACAGTGTGGTGAGTGCGGTGGCCAGTCCGGCGGCCGGTGCCGCGTCCGACCGGTCGAGCGCCTGGTCGGCCACGTCGATCAGGAACTGGCGCTCCTCGTTGAACCAGGCCAGTGGGTCGGCGAGAAGCTGGCCGGTGTCCGCCGGAGGGAGTTTCCAGGCCGCCAATTCGGTCTGCGAGATGCCCTGGAAGTCGACACTGAGCGTGTCCGAGGCGAGGTCGGCGAGGTGCAGGCTAGCGCTGAGCAGCCGGGTGAGCGCGGCCGTGCGCTCCTGCGGCGAGAGTTCCCGGGCGGCCCGCTCGCGGCCGAGGAGCCGGACCAGGTCGTGCAGCCGGTAGCGGAACCCGCCCGAGCCGACCGACCCGATCTCCACCAGGTGCACCTCGACCAGGTCGTCGAGCGCTGCCTCCGCCCGGGACAGGCCCACGTCCAGGAGGGCGGCCGGGGCCCAGGCGGCGAAGTCCGGTCCGGGGAGCAGGGCAAGCATCCGCAGCGCGTGCTGGATAGTGGGGGCCATCGCCCGGTAGGTCAGTTCGAGGCTGGCCCGTACGGCGATATTGCCGACGGCCAGCTCGTCGAGCTTGCGCTGCTCGTCGGCGAGCGCGCGGGCGACCTTGGCCAGGGGCCAGTGCGGGCGTGCGGCCAGTCGTGCCCCGGCGACCCATACCGCGAGGGGCAGTCCTTCGCAGGTCTCCACGATGGACTGGGCCGAGTCGGGCTCCGCGGAGGTCCGGGCCGGGCCGAGCATCTCGCACAGCAGCGCAAGCCCGGCCGCCGAGTCCAGGACTCCCAGGGGAAGTCGGCGCCCACTCAGGTCCGCCAAAGTCGTCCGGCTCGTGACGATGGCGGCGCAGCGGCCCCCGGTAGGCAAGAGGTCGCTCACCTGGCGCGCGTCGGCCGCGTTGTCCAGGACGACCAGCGTCTGCCGCTGGGCGAGCAGGGTGCGGTAGAGGTGGATCCGGCTGGCCAGATCCGGAGGCACCGCGCCGCCGCGCACCCCGAGCGCGCGCAGGAAGGCGCCGAGGACGGTGAACGGCTCGGCCGCCTCATCACCGAAACCCAGCAGGTCCATATAGAGCTGGCCGTCGGGGAAGCGGGAGGCGAGTAAATGCGCAGTGCGTACAGCGAGCGCCGTCTTACCGACGCCAGCCGGGCCGGTGACCAACAGGGTCACCGGCCCGGAGCCTTCATGGTCGAGCAGTCGACAGGCCTTGGCCGCCTCGTCCTCGCGGCCCACGAACAGCGACAGGTCCGCCGGGAGCAGGCACGGCACGAGCTGGCGTCCGTTCGTCCCGTCTTGGTCCTCGTCGCCGGGCCCGGGGGTGTGGTCCGGCCAGTCCGGCGCGCGTCTCTGCACGCCTGCCAGGGACGCGATGTCTTCGCGCAGCGCCAGCGCGCGGCGCGCCTCGACCCACTCCGCCACCGAGGCCGGGTCGCCGCCGCACGCCCGGACCAGGCCCACGACCACGTCCTCACTGGGCAGCGAGGCCCGGCTGAGCGCGCTCGCCACGGTGCTCACCGGCAGATGATCGCCGGCTCTTCGGGCCTCGCGCTCCAGGGCCCGGTAGGACAGACCGGTCCGTGTCTTCATGGCGCGCAGTACGGCAACCAACTCGGCGGCGGTCCGGGCCTTACCGGGCCTGGGTAACGGCGTCGTCACACGGCGCATGCTATCGAGACGTACGCGGGGCGACCATCCCAACACCAGCCAGAGCAAGCCAACTTGATCCTTGCGTCGTTAGCGGCACCGCACCTCGGACGCGCTGCGCGGTGAACTGCACGGACGCTGTTCGCGAACGTACTCGAACGGTTGTGAACACGATTCGCCCTTGTCGCCGCACACCCCACCGAACAGGCTGGTCCTTGCAACGGGGGACAGCAGTGGAACCCCGCTGAAATCCCGCGAGAGAATCAATCGATGCAAAGGGGTACATCATGCGCACTGCGATATCCGAGGCCGGCGACAGGCTTGCCGCGCTTTTCGCACCCCGCGGCACGGCTGGCCCGGCAACCAACGCAAACGCCGGGAGGGTCAACCGCATCGTGCGCGCGGCAGCTGTAGGTGCCGCGGCGACGGCAGGGATGGTTCTTTTGGCCGCAGCACCGGCCACGGCCGTCGATGGCTGGCAGCGCACCACCGATGTGGGCAGCGCCCCCAGCGGGTCAACGTGTGCGACCTCGGGCTACGGGCAGGCCTGCTTCCAGAGCTACGGGGAGTGGATCTGGCTGTCGGACTCGTACACCAACGGGGAGCCTGTGGCGATGGAGTGGAGCTACTACGGGACCGACAGCGAGCGGCACGGGGTGGCCTACTGGGACGGCGGCTCCGCGGCCGGATGGACCAACCTGAACAAGAGCTTCGCCGAGTACGGAGACTTCAACTTCCGGGTGTGCGAGGTCGACATGCCGTCGCGCACGATCGTCCAGGACACCTGCAGCACATGGACGTGGGCGCAGACCTGAGTCGACGGCTCTGGCAGCTGCGCGGCATCGTGGGGGCTCCGCGATGGTGGCTACAGCGATCACCACCGGGATCGCCCTGAAGCGAAACGGTGCTGCTGGCCAGGACAACCTGGCCAGCAGCACCGTCGCATCGAAGGACGGGCTCACGCTGCCCAGTCGAGTCCGAGGTCGGCGAGCGCCTGGAGCG
Source organism: Streptomyces sp. NPDC002958 (assembly GCF_055563255.1). NCBI lineage: Bacteria > Bacillati > Actinomycetota > Actinomycetes > Kitasatosporales > Streptomycetaceae > Streptomyces > Streptomyces sp. NPDC002958. Next base: position 5,731 of record NZ_JBVHDS010000016.1, read on the forward strand.
GCGCTGTCACGTTGTTGAGGGTGTGTATGCCTGACGGTGTGTCGGGTGTGGTGGGGCCGGGTTCCGGCTCGGTGCTCAGGCCGCGGCAGGCAGGCCGGCGGCGCCGGTGACCTGGTCCCAGATGGCGAAGCGGGTGGTCATCTCGGTGCGGTAGTGGGCGGCAGTCATCAGGTGGCAGCGTGGTCGGAAGTGGGGTGAGATGCCGCTGAACGCGGCCAGGAACTGCTGGGCTCCGCCGACGGAACGGAAGCCTTTCATGGCGCGTTCTCGCTGCCGGGTGGGCTGGTGGCTGTTCTCGGCCCGGTTGTTGAGGCCCTTGTGGGAGCGGTGTTCCACGGAGGGCATGACCTCGCGGTGGGCCGCCCCGTAGGAACGGAGCTTGTCGGTGACCACCACCCGCGGCACCGAGCAGGTCGTCTTCAGCAGGCGGCGGAAGAAGCGCCGGGCCGCGGCCTTGCCCCGCCGATTCTGGAGAAGGATGTCGAGCACGTTGCCATCGGCGTCGACGGCCCGCCACAGGTACTTCAGCTCGCCGTTGATCTTGATGAAGACCTCGTCCAGGTGCCATTTATCCCCGTGCCGGGGCAGCTTCCGGCGCAAGCCGTTGGCGTAGGCCTGCCCGAACTTCGCGCACCAGCGCCGGACGGTCTCGTGGGAGACGATCACGCCGCGCTCGAGCATCAGCTCCTCGAACTCGCGGAAGCTGAGCGGGGACCGGAAGTACAGCCACACGCAATGGGAGATGACCCCCACCGGGTACCGATGCCCCTTGTACGACGGCGACGCGGACGACACGAGCGGACTCCTCCCCGGCACGATCAACTCCGAGATCACCCAGACCGGTCAGCCAACGTGACAAGGCCCTCCACGGTGTTGTCACGTTGGTGAGGTGTTGATCGATCGAGGGCGCGTCAGGGCGTGGACGGGTCGGGGCGCGGGGGGGCAGGACGGTGACGCCGGTGATCTGGTCCCAGATGGCGAAGTGGACGGTCATCTCGGCTCGGTGGTCGGAGGCGGTCATCAGGTGGCGGTGAGGGCGGAAGTGGGGCGAGATGCCGCTGAACGCGGACAGGAACCGCTGGGCCCCGCCGACGCTGCGGAAGCCTTTCATGGCGCGTTCGCGCTGCCGGGTGGGCTGATGACTGTTCTCGGCCCGGTTGTTCAGGCCCTTGTGGGAACGGTGTTCCACCGAGGGCATGACTTCGCGGTGCGCCGCGCCGTAGGAACGGAGCTTGTCGGTGACGACCACCCTCGGCACCGTACGGGTCTTCTGCATCAGGCGGTGGAAGAAGCGTCTTGCCGCGGCCTTGTCCCGCCGGTTCTGGAGGAGGATGTCGAGGACGTTGCCGTCGGCGTCGATGGCCCGCCACAGGTACTTATGCTCGCCGTTGATCTTGATGAAGACCTCGTCCAGGTGCCATTTGTCCCCGGGCCGGGGCCGGCGGCGGCGTAGCCCGTTCGCGTAGGCCTGCCCAAACTTGGCGCACCAGCGGCGGACCGTCTCGTAGGAGACGATCACGCCGCGCTGCAGCATCAGCTCCTCCACCTCACGGAACGGCAGTGGGAAACGGAAGTACAGCCACACGCAGTGCGCGATGATCTCCACCGGGTACCGGTGCCCCTTGTACGACGGCGACGCGGACGACACGAGTGAACCCCTCCCGGCACGATCAACCACTAGATCATCCCCCCGGTCAGTCAACGTGACAGTGCCGTGGGGGCTCATGGCGCGATCTTGGAGGTCCGGAGGGGGACTGAATGAGTGGACTCTCGCCCCCCAGGGCCAGCTTCCTCTCTCCGATTCTGTGTCACCGTTTCGGGCCTCGCCGCCTGGCCCGCATGTGCGTAGTGCCCCTGCCCGGGTCACTTCCACCAGATGCTTCTCGGCGCGCGGCCACTAACGTGGAGGTGTGACCGGCCCCGGGATGTGCGGGGCGAGACGGAGGCACCGTGGGCGACAACGGAACTGAACACTGCGGCGAGGAGCGCCGTCGGCTGAGCACGTTGCCGGAGGACCTCCAGGGGCGCCTCGACACCGTGAAGCGCGGTCCTGCCGAGGCGGCCCTCCTGTTGGACGCCGTCATGTCAGTGGGCAGAGGGCTCGACCTGCCCCAGGTGCTGCGCCGCATCGTCGAGGCTGCGGTCATTGTGGTCGATGCCGAGTACGGAGCTCTGGGAGTCGTTGGCGAGGGAACCCGGCTCACGCAGTTCCTGCCGGTGGGCATCGCGCGGAAGCAGCGCGAGGCCATCGGCTCACTGCCCGAAGGGCACGGTATCCTCGGCGAACTGATCCGCCATCCCGAGCCGTTGCGGCTCACGGAGATCTCCGAGCATCCGTCGTCCTACGGGTTTCCGCCGAACCATCCCCCGATGCACTCGTTCCTGGGGGTTCCCATCCGGGTCCGCGACAAGGTGTTCGGCAACCTGTATCTCACCGAGAAACGGGGCGGCCGCGAATTCGACGCCGAGGACGAGACCGTGCTCTCGACACTCGCGGTGGCGGCGGGAGTCGCCATCGAGAACGCCCGTCTGTATGCGCAGACGCGCGACCGTCAACGCTGGCAGGAGGCCAACAGCGAGATCGTCGCGGGCCTCCTGAGCGGACAGGACGACATGCACATCCTGCACATGATCGTTGATCACTCCTCGCGTATTCTCGGCGCGGATCTTGGCGTCCTGGCACTTCCCGCCGGTTCCGAGGGAAAGTCCCTCCGTGTGGTACTGGCATCGGGCGTGGACGCGGAGATGCATCGCGGTCTGATCCTGCCACGTGAGGGATCGTTCGTCGGCGCGGCTCTCGATGCGGGCGAGCCGATTACCAGCCTGGATGTCGCACATGATCCGAGGATCACCGAAGGCCCCCCGAGGTGGCTCGGGCTCGGCCCGGCTGTCGCGGTCCCGATGGTTACGGGGGAGCGGACCCGTGGGGTACTGCTGCTGGCCCGGGTACGGAACCGTCCCGCTTTCACGGATGCGGAGACCGCGCCCCTGCTGGCGTTCGCCGGACAGGCGGCTCTGGCGATGGAACTCACCGAACGGCGCGAGTCCGCCGAGCAGATCGCCCTGCTGGAGGAACGCGACCGCATCGCCAGGGATCTGCACGACCTGGCCATTCAACGGCTGTTCGCCACCGGGATGACGCTGCAGAGCGTGGTGCGGCTCGTGGAACAGCCACAGGCGAGCGAGCGGCTGCTGCGCGCGGTGGACGATCTGGACGAGACCATCAAGATCATCCGGTCCACCATCTTCGGGCTCCGCGCCCGTGACTCGGGCCGTACCGGCCAGGGCCTGCGCGCCCGGACGGCGACCACGGCCGAGCAGGCCGCACGGACCCTGGGCTTCCAGCCGTCCCTGCGGATGGGAGGGCTGATCGATACGGATGTGCCGGCCGAGACCGCCGAGCAGGTGATCGCGGTCCTCGGCGAGGCGTTGAGCAATGTCGCCCGCCACGCACGGGCGACGGCGGTGGACATCTCGCTGGCGGTGGGAAAAGGGGAGGTGAACCTGGTCGTGTCCGACAACGGAGTGGGCATGCCCGAGCACGGCGGTTCCCGAAGCGGGCTCGACAACCTCGCACGGCGCGCCGCGAGACTCGGCGGCGAGATGAACGTTGGGGCGTCCGCGCAGGGCGGCACCCGGCTGACCTGGCGGGTACCGCTGCGGCTCTCCTGATGTTGCACGGTGTCGCGCGGGGTGCTTCGAGGGGCGCCGTACGGTTTCGATGGGCCGTGCGGTCAGATCTGATGGTGCCCGGCACCGGGCGGGGAGGATTCCGAGGCGTGCGCGGCAATTACGGCCGCCTGGATGCGGCGCTCCACACCGAGCTTGGCCAGCAGACGGGAGATGTGGTTCTTGACCGTCTTCTCCGACAGATAGAGGCGCTTTCCGATCTGGCTGTTGGTCAGCCCCTCACCGATCAGCGCGAGGACGTCCTTCTCCCTCGGGGACAGCCCCGACAGCGCGTCGTCCTCCTCGGGGCCGGTACTGGATTCCTCCTCACGCAGGCTGTTCATCAGCCGCGCCGTGGTCGACGGGTCGAGGGTCGAGCGCCCGGAAGCCAGTGTGCGGACAGCGGTGACGAGGTCCGCACCCTTGATCTCCTTGAGTACGTAGCCGGCCGCGCCAGCCATGATGGCGTCGAGCAGCGCTTCGTCGTCGTCGAACGAGGTGAGCATCAGACAGGCCAGTTCCGGCATCCGCGAGCGCAGCTCACGGCAGACCGTGATCCCGTCGCCGTCCGGCAGCCGCACATCGAGAATCGCCACGTCGGGGCGGAGCGCCGGGCCACGGGCCAGTGCGTGATCGGCTGTGCCGGCGTCGCCGACGACCTGGATGTCGGGCTCCGCGTCGAGAAGGTCCTGCACACCGCGCCTGACGACCTCGTGGTCGTCCAGCAGGAACACTCGGATCGGATTCTGCGCCGAGAACCCTGTCTCGTCGCTCATGGTGGCCCTCCTCACCGTTCAAGGGTTGCGCAGTCCCAGTCCCGCCTTGTTCATGGTGGGTTCGCGCAGGAGGAACTCACCAGGGCCGAACGGTCCCATGCCCCGGACCGTTCAGTCTTCGGAGGCGTCGGCCCCGGGACCGTACAGCTGCAGCAGCCTTTTCCGTGTTCCGTACAGTCGCTCCGCCACCGTCTCGGCGACGTACTTGTAGACCGCCCGGCCCAGCACCGCATCGGCCTCGCACAGCGAGTGGACGGCCGCGGCATCGAATTCCACGGCCTGTCCCGCCTGGATCACGTGCGCACCCAGGTGCCACACATGCGCGGGGAACAGCCAGGACCAGCCCAGCAGATCGTCCTGTCCCAGCGTCTCGATGACCGCCGCACGGCGCCCGGGCACATGGAGGTCGACCTCGACCCGTCCGGAGGGGATGACCCAGAAACGGTCGGCCCTTCTGCCTTCCTCGAAGAGCCGTGCGTCAAGGACCAGCGGCACTTCATGGGCCGCCTCGTCGAACAAACGGGCCCGGCTCTCGGGCGGGATCACGTCGAACAGACTCCTGGCCGTTGACATGGAACCTCCGTTCCTGGCCGACGGTGTGCACCCGACCGCCTGCTCTGAACGATATGCGCGCTTTCGGAGGGGCGCTCGGCCGTGCCCCGTGGTGCCCTACGGAGTGCACGCCGGGCCGATAAGCCGTGGGTCGGTGGGCCGGAACCCGCGACATCGTGCGCCTGGACCCTGCCGTGGACCGATCATGACGTCACGTCGAGGGATCTCGAGGTCCAGCACCGGTCGGCGCGGCGTGGCTGTCGAGCACACGAATGCGGCGTCCGGTTATACGGGTGGGGGTGATGGTCATCCATACGTTCCGTGGACCGCCCCCCCACGGAGTGGTGTAGGCGAGTTCGTCCAACCTGCGTGAGGCTTCGGGATCGGTTACGGTCGCCGCCGTACCGGCGAGAAGTACGCTCCACCCCTGGCTCAGCGCCTCGTCGATGTGATCCACCTCGAAGGCCACCGGGTGGTCCGACGCGGTGGCCGGCAGCGTGTTGGGAGCACAGCGATAGGCGATCCGGTCACCATCGACGACGTAGTTGACCGGCAGGATGGCCGGCCCGTCGTCCGTCGTCACACCGATCCGGCCCACTCCGTGGGTGGACAACAGCCGGCGGCACTCCTGGGGGTCGAGTTCGAGCAATTCGGTGTGATACCCGGCGCGGCCGATGCCCGGCGGCAGCTCCGTCGTGCTGCCAGTCAGCTCGGCCACGGTGGTCTCCAGCGCTTGAGCCAGCCGCAGCAGAAACCCGATGCCGGGTGTGGCCTGCCGCTCCTCGACGTACTGGACGTATCCGGGCGCCGATCCGGCCCGCTCGGCCACCTCCTCACGGCTGAGCCCCAGCTGCTCGCGGCGCATCGCCACCCGGCGGCCCAGGTCTCCCGGCAGGAATGCGTCCGGCGTGCTGTCCGATGAGTGACTTTCTCCGTGCACCATGCTCCACACATCCTTCATGGGGTCCAGGTCCGGGTCCGGACCGGCGGCCGGGCCAGTCGCTGTTCTGCGTGCGGTTCCGCCACTCCATCGTGTGCCACCGGGCAGCACGGCGCTTGGGCCGACCGGCCCGGTCCCGCGACCCGCTCAGCCCCTGCCGCGGACCACACAGGATGTACAGGATGGTGGCAAGCGCTCCTGCCCACAGGTTCGCGATCCACTACGGGCAAGGGGTAGATACAGCAGGGGAATGAGGCCGGATCATGACTGAAGAAGTGCCCCTTGGAGAAGGCCAAGGACACAGCGCGCCCAGCACCCGGGGGCTGCCGATCCGTGCCTCGGATCGTATCCAGCGCTGGGGCAGGGTGCTCTTGGTCGTGATTTTCCTACTGGCGGCACCCCTGGCATCGGCTGCCACGGGCCGTGCCGTGCATGACGCTGAGACTCGTCATGCCGCCACACTCTCCGATACGAGGAAGGTTGAGGCACGGCTCATTTCCGACGCCGGCGGCCCCGCTGCAGTTGTCGGAGCGCAGACAACGGTGCGTGCCCCCGTCCGGTGGACACAGCCCGACGGTACCGTGCGCACGGCAGTGGTCAGTGTCTGGGCGGGTAGCCCGGCCGGCACCACGGTACCGATCTGGACCACTACTCAAGGCGTGGCCACCAGCAGTGGACCCGCGACGCCCGGTGAGACCGTTGCATCTGCATGGTTGACGGCAACAGGGACTTTCGTAGTGGCGACGGGACTTTTCATCGCAGTGTGGAAAGTCTTCACGAAGCTGGTGGACAGCATCAGGTGCATGGGGTGGGAGAAGGAGTGGGACCAGGTGGAAGCCGAGCTGTCCGAGCAGTTCCGAAATCGCTAGCAGAGCGGCGCCCGCAACTCAGGCGACAACGACTGCCCGGCTCGTCGAGCCCGTACGCACGGAGTCCCCGGACCTCCCGCGCGGAGTTCCCGGACCGCACGGTGACCGAGCACGTCGTTCGTGCCGGATCCGTTGCCGAGGTGCTGGTGGCAGCGACCGCCGACGCCTACGTGATTGTCATCGGATGTCGGCGTTCCCACCTCATTGGCTCTCAGCTCGGGCGCGTGACGCATGCTGTCCTGCACCACGCGCACTGCCCGGTCGGCCTCGTTCCCCACCCTTGATGGATGACAGGCGTCCCTTGAGAGGCGGTATCACGGTCGCGCTCAACGGGTGTACGGGACGACGGCGACAGGGCATGGCGCATAGTGCAACACCGCGTGGTTCACAGGAGCGGGGCGCAGCCCGTGGCGTCCGCCGGCATGGCGCGCACCGACGACCAGGAGTTCTGCGCCCTCGGCCTCTTCGATCAGTATCTGGTGCACGGGTCCCTGCAGCACGGATCGGTGGACAACGGCATCGGACTCGGTCCGCTCCAGTACCGCCAGGACGTCTTCGAGGTGTTCCTCGGCCTGTTGGCGGTGTGTGGAGGCTGGCGAGCCCGCGAGGAGCGGATGATCCGCAGCTTCGTGGGCGGGGCAGCGCCAGGCGCGTACGGCGATCAGCTCGCCGTGGCGCGATGTCGCCTGGGCGAGTGCGAAACGGGCGGCTGCCGACGGCCCTGCGGCGTCGCCGATTCCAACGACGATGCGGCCCGGCTTCGGCTGAGCGTTCGGTGCGACCGCCGGGATCACGACAACCGGACAGTGGGACCGGCCCACGAGGGTGAGGCTCACGGACCCCAGGAGCATCCCGGCGATCCGGCCGCGGCCGCGGGAGCCGACGACGACCAGGGCTGCCTCATGGCTCTCGCGCACCAGTGCGTTCACCGGGTCTTCGGGCTGCACGTCGGCGACCACGCTCACCTCCGCATGGAGGCGTTGCGCACGTTCCTGGGCGGACGCGACGAGATGCTCGGCGAGGACCTGCTCGGCCGGACGCTCAGTGTCGAAGGTGGGACGCATGCCTTCGTAGCGCTCCCACAGCGACGCGTGGACGACGCGCAGGGGAAGCCGTGAGCGTGCCGCTTCCGCCGCAGCCCAGTCCAGGGCACGGAGACTGCCCTCCGATCCGTCCACTCCGACGACTATCGGGAGCTGCATCGCTCCCACCGCCTTTCCTGTGCGGGTGGCTGCCTGTCTCGATGCATACGGTGCGGGTTTCTACGGTTCGATGGTCAGTACCTGGTCCAGGGGACGCCGCGGTGTACGTGGGCCGCTCGGCCCGTATCCCAGACGGATGATCATCTGCGGGTGTCCCGTGCCGTAGACCGGGTCGCGCAGGATCCATCGCAGGTCGGGCCATTCGAGGGGCTGGGTCGCGAACGAGGTGGACACCTGGTGGAGCGTGGCGGTGAGCAGGACGCGTTCCAGGGCTTGACCGGCGTGCAGCCAGTCCGTGGGGCGGTCGCCCGGGGTGCTCAGTAGGGCCAGTTGAGGTCGGTTCTCGAACAGGACTCGGGCTCGGCCCGGGATGACCCGGGTTCCTGCGAAGTCGCGGGTGGTGGCGTGTTCGGAGGCGTCGCGGGGGCCGAAGGCGTAGTCGGGGATTCCGTCGACGGGCGCCTCGGTCTTGGTGTTCCGGGTCCAGTGCTCCTGCTCCGCCTCCCGTGCCGGGTCCCCGCGGTCGTATCCCTCGGCGTCCCGGATCAGTTCGAGCACGGTCTCCAGATGGATCGGGGTCAGGAACGCGAAGTCCGCGCCCTCGGTTCGGGCCGCGCCGGCGAGGTCTGCGCGGACGTCTTCGGGGACCACCCGTTCGTCGAACGGGTAGCGGCTGGTGTGCCGGTCCCGGATCGCGGGGTGGAGAGTGGCGAGCGCTTCGGCCGCGGATTCCCGCGGGAAAACGTGGGGGTGGAAGCCGAACCGGACGGTGGCCAGTACGGCCGGGGCCGACGGTTCGGGCAGCAGCGTGGTGACCGCCTCCAGGCCGTGGTGGGCGGCGGACACCCGCAGGTTCAACAGGGCCGCGCCGCAGCCCACGTGCAGTGCGCGGGTGGCGGGGTCGGCCTCCGGCATGGCGCGCTCGAAGTCCGCCCGGAGCGTGAGGGTGCGGCCGGCGCGTGTGTAGCGGAACTGCCAGGGCTGGGCGTTGTGCATGGACGGGGCGGCGGTGGCATCGGCGACGAGGTCGGCCAGTGTGGTGTCGTCGAGCGCTCTGGTGAGCATCGTAGGTCTCCCGCGGAGTCGGGAATGGTCGATGGCTTCAGCATGAAGCGGATCGCCGGCCTGCACGTATGGGCCGTTCGTCCCTCGCTCGGATCCGGATGGCCCCTCGGCAGGGCCACATCCGTTCTCTGTCCAGGCGGATGCCGGACCATCGATGTCTAGGCGGATGCCTGGCTTTCGAGTCGGCAGTCCACGTTGACGACGCCTTCCACGGATTGAGTGAGGCGGGCGGCGACGGGAATGAGGGTGGCGTCGCGGACGCGACCGGTGAGTGTGGCCACACCGCGGGCGACGCTGACCTTCACGCTACGGTGCGAGGCGCGGAACAGCCGGTCGACGACCTCGTGGCGTATTTCTGCGGCGAGGTCGTCGTCGGAACGCAGGAAGATCTTGAGGAGATCGGCGCGACTGACGATGCCCTTGAGGTTGCCGTCGGCGTCGACGACCGGGAGGCGCTTGACGCGCTGGTCGGCCATCAGCCGGGCGGCCTGTGGGAGGGGCACGTCAGGGTTCACCGTGATGGCGGGACTCGTCATCAGTTCCTCGGCCCGGACCGCGCCGGCCTTGGCGGTGTCCCCCGGTCGGTACATCTGCTCGATCAAGCAAATCCTGTGGCCGTGGAATTCCTCCTTGGGGAGCAGATCGGCTTCGGAGACGACGCCGACGACGTGGCCTTCGCCTTCGATGACGGGCACGGCGGTGACCTTCCACTGTTTCATGCAGGCGGCGATCTCCTTGAATTCCGTGTCATGGGTGATGGCGATGACGTTCTTCGTCATGACGTCGTTGACGGTGTACCGGGCGTAGGTCATGGCAGGTTCCTCGATGGGTGCGGGCGAGCGGCCGACTGCTGCCGTGGGGGTGAGCAGGTCCGATGCGGCCATGGCGTCGAATCCGCGACGAGCGGAGACTCCATGGAGTTCATGGTGTGCCTCCCGTCCCTCACTCGCAGCCTCGCATCGGGGGGAACGAGCTGCGAGAGAGCCTCGTGGTGTCAGATCGCGCAAGCCGCCCGGCGCCGGTCAGCGGACCAGGACGGCCTCTCCAGGTCTGGGTACGACCGCTGTCCAGCCCAGCTCTCGGTCGATCCGATCCCGCAGAGCATCGGACGACGACTCCTCGCCGTGGACCACATAGGTCGTGCGCGGTGCGGGGGCGCCGCGCAGCCAGTCCATGATCTGGTCGGCGTCGGCGTGTGCCGAGAAGTGCGGGAGGTCGGCCACCTCCGCGCGTACGGGTACGTATTCGCCGAACATCTTGAGTGTGTGGGCACCGTCGACGAGGTCGCGGGCCCTGGTGCCGGTGACTGCGAAACCGACGATGACGACGGCATTGCGTGGATTGGGCAGGAGCCGGTGGAGGTGGTGCAGGACCCGGCCGCCGGTGGCCATGCCGGCCGAGGAAACGATGACGGCGGGACCGGGCGTGCTGTTGATGTCGATGGATTCCTGGACGGTCCGGGCGGCAAGGAACGGGGCGGGGCTGATCGCTTGTTCGCCTCGGGCGAGAATCTCGGGCCGGGTCTCGGAGGAATGGGCACGCAGCGCGTCGCGATAGACGTCGAGCGCGACCAGAGCCATGGGACTGTCCACATAGACGGGAACGGACTGCGGCAGGATCCCGTTGTGGCGCAGCCCGGCGAGTTCATGGAGGACGACCTCGGTGCGGTCGATCGCGAAGGCGGGGATGACGGCGGTACCGCCGCGCGCAAGGGTACGTGTGAGTACGGCCGCGAATTCGGCCTGGGCTTTCTCGGGTTCGTGACGACGGTCGCCGTACGTCGACTCCGTCAGCAGCACGTCGGCGCCGGTGAACGGCTCAGGCGGCAGCAGCAGTGGGTGGCCGGGGCGGCCGAGGTCGCCGCTGGCAGCGAGAGTGTGGCCGTCCTCAAGGGTCAGGTGGGCCCAGGCCGAGCCGAGGATGTGTCCACCGTGGTGCAGTGTGAGCCGGGTGCCGGCCATGATCTCGACTTCGCTGCCGACCGGGACGGGGTCGAAGAACCTGACGGTAGTGTCGACGTCGGTTTCGTCATAGAGCGGTCTGGCGGGCCGATGTTTGGACCAGCCTTGTTCGTTGGCGTGCTGGGCCGCCTCCATCTGGAGGCGCGCGCTGTCACGGAGCACGATCTCGGCGAGCCGGGCGGTGTGGGTGCTGGTCAGGATCGGTCCCCGGAAGCCGTGCCGGACCAGTCGGGGCAGATAGCCGCAGTGGTCCAGGTGGGCATGGGTGATGACCACGGCGTGGATGGACGAGGCGTCACACGGCAGCTTTGCCCAGTTGCGGCGGCGCAGGTCCGCGACGCCTTGGAAGAGGCCGCAGTCGAGGAGAACCCGGGCATGGTCGCTCTCGATGAGGAACTTGCTGCCGGTGACGGTCCGGACGCCGCCGAGGAAGCGCAGCAGCGCGGGTCTCGACGCGGGTGCGGCCGGGTGTGATTCTGCCTCGGACATCGCCGCCCCCTTCTTCGGTGGGTGGCAGCCAGCCGTCTTCACCATCACACCCCTGGCCCTGGGGCGGGATGGGCCCGACAGGCCCCGGCAGGGACCGACCGGCCCATGCGGGGCAGGCACGCGCCAGGTCAGCATGAGGGGGAACCTCACCGGAGGAGACACAGGAAGAGGGGCGACGTCGTGAAGGCACTCGTTTTCCAGGGCCCGGGGCAGACCTCATGGCAGGAAGTTCCGGACCCCTCGGTCAAGGACGCTGCCGACGCCGTCATCCGCGTCGACGTCGTCACCATCTGCGGTACCGACCTGCACATTCTCAAGGGCGACGTGCCCGAGGTGACTCCCGGCCGAGTGCTGGGGCACGAAGCCGTCGGCACCGTGGTCGAGGCCGGGGCCGACGTGCGTACGGTCCGTCCCGGTGACCGTGTCCTGATCTCGTGCATATCCGCGTGCGGCCGGTGCCGCTTCTGCCGTGAGGGCCACTACGGGCAGTGCCGTGGCGGTGGCGGCTGGGTGCTCGGCCACGCCATCGACGGCACCCAGGCCGAATACGTACGAGTGCCCTTCGCCGACCTGTCCGTGCACCCCTTGCCCGCCTCTGTCGACAGCTATGACGGCGTGCTGTTCGCCGATATCTTCCCTACCGCCTACGAGGTCGGTGTGCTGAACGGCGGCGTACGGCCCGGCGACACCGTCGTCGTGGTCGGCGCCGGCCCCATCGGACTGGCCGCCATCGTCGGCGCGGGCCTCTACAGCCCGGGACGTATCATCGCCGTCGACCTCGCCGAATCCCGGCTGGCCGCCGCGCGCTCCCTAGGCGCGGATGCGACAGCGAGCGTGACCGAGGAACCCGAACAACTCGTCAAGGACCTCACCGAGGGGCTCGGTGCCGACGTCGTCATCGAAGCCGTCGGCGTGCCCGAATCTTTCGAGATGTGCACCCGCATGGTCCGGCCCGGGGGCCGTGTCGCGAACATCGGCGTCCATGGCAAGCCGGCCACGCTGCACCTCGAAGACCTGTGGGCCAAGAACGTCACCATCACGACGGGGCTGGTCGACACGTACTCCACGCCCATGTTGCTGCGCATGATGGCCGCCGGGCGGCTGCCTTCGTCCCCATTGATCACCCACCGCTTCGAACTGGGACAGATGGAGGAGGCCTACGAGGTGTTCTCCCGTGCCGGGGACACCGGTGCCCTCAAGGTGGCGCTGGGGGGATCGCAGCACACCGAGATCATCGCCCCGGCTCAGCCGTAAGCCCAGGGGGCGTGAAGACCATGAGCAGGACCGGTCCGGGACCCACCGCCATCGAGGGGTCCGCCGGGCCTGTCGATCCGGCGCCTTGTCATGCCGCCCGTGCCTGAAGAGCACGCCGCGGGGTCCGTGACCGACCCACTCGTACGGAACACGGGCTCACTGTGGACGAAGGGCGATTGCCGCCGGGGAAGAAAGGAACTCGTGTTCATGAAAACGCTGGACACCAACCCCTTTGACGCGGTGGTCGTCGACGGTGCTCATGCAGGTGCGGAAACACGGCTTCGCCGCCCTGCGGGCCCGCTCGTCGATGGCCGGTCCCCGGCCCTCGACGCTGAACCGCACCGGTGTGCCCATGGCCGGGACGCCAGGTGGCCGGATCATGCCTTTGCGACCGAGGATTGCTGCGGAGAGTGGTCATGAGCACAGCATGGACCTGGGACTTCAGCGGCTACGACCCCAAGAGGGAGCGGACGATCGAGGCCCTGTGCACACTCGGCAATGGCAGGTTCGCCACCCGGGGGGCCGCGCCCGAGTCGCCCGCCGACTCGGTCCACTATCCAGGGACTTACGCAGCCGGGTGTTGCAACCGGCTCTCCTCGGACGTCGCAGGAAAGCGGGTCGGTAACGAGGAAATGGTCAATCTGCCCGACTGGTCGCGCCTGCGTTATCGCTGCCTGCCGGACGATGGACCGGAAGGGGAGTGGCTCACACCCGATGACCCGAGTCTGCGGCGCTACAGCGTCTCCCTCGACCTGAGGGGCGGCATTCTCACTCGTCGCTTGTTCTTCCAGGACGGCCTCGGCCGCCGAATCGGTGTCACCCACACCAGGCTCGTTCACATGGGCGACCCGTATCTCGCCGCCCAGAGGACCACGTTCCGTGGGTACGGCTGGAGCGGGGTCGTCGAAGTCGAATCCATCATCGACGGTAACGTCACCAACGCCGGTGTCGAGCGCTACCGCGGTCTGAACGGACGCCACCTCACCGGCCACTGTGCCGGAGTCGAAGCGGACGGCGTGGCCTGGCTGTCCTGCCGGACCCGTTCGTCCCACATCCGGATCGCCATCGCAGTCAGAACGTTGCCGCGGCCCCTCGTCGCAGCGGGGGCGAGTTGCACGGAGACCGGAACGGTCCAGAAATTCAGGCTGCCGGTCTCCCGCGGGCATTCTGCCGCCGTCGTGAAATGCGCCGCGTTGTACACATCCCAGGACCGCCCGCTGAGTGAGCCCCTCTCGCTTGCCGTCGAGCATGTATCACACGCGGCGGCGTTCGCGGCCCTGCTCGCTTCCCACCGCGTCGCTTGGGAACGTCTGTGGAGCCAGGGTGAACTGAAGGTGCCTGGCGAATCGGGCCGCATTCTTCGGCTCCACCTCTTCCACGTCCTACAGACGCTTTCCCCGCACACGGCCGAGCTGGACGTCGGAGTGCCGGCCAGGGGCCTGCACGGTGAGGCGTACCGAGGGCATGTCTTCTGGGACGAGTTGTTCGTGCTGCCCTACATCACCCTGCACTTCCCGGAAGTGGCGCGGAGCCTTCTCATGTACCGGCACCGTCGCCTGCCCGCGGCCCGTACCGCAGCCCGGCGGACGGGCTTTCGAGGAGCGATGTTCCCTTGGCAGAGCGGTAGTTCAGGCGTTGAGGAGACGCAAACGCTGCATCTCAACCCCCGATCGGGCCGCTGGCTGACCGACCACTCGCACTTGCAGCACCACGTCGGATCGGCCATCGCCTGGAACGTGTGGCGGTACGGGCAAAGCACCGGCGACACCGGGTTCGTGCAAGGCCCAGGAGCAGAGTTGTTGCTCGACATCGCCGGCTACTGGGACGCCGTGGCCACGTACGATACCGACCGCGACCGCTACCGCATCCGCGGTGTCGTCGGCCCCGACGAGTACCACGACGCCTACCCCGAGGCCACTGCTCCCGGGATCGACGACAACGCGTACACCAACGTGACTGCCGCCTGGACGCTCGCACGCGCACTTGAGCTGTTCGACGGGCTGCCTGCGGCCCGGCGGCGGGAGCTGGCTGAGCAACTCGGCCTGGACGACGAGACGCTGAATCGCTGGGAGGACATCTCCCGCCGGGTGTACGTGCCGTTCCACGGCGGTGTCATCAGCCAGTTCGAGGGCTATGGCGAACTGGCAGAACTGGACTGGGACGCCTACCGCTCCCGCTACTGCGACATCCGCCGCCTCGACCGGATCCTGGAGTCCGAGGGGGACACGGTCAACCGCTATCAGGCATCCAAGCAGGCCGACGCACTCATGCTCGGCTATCTCTTCCGCCCAGCCGAGCTGCAGGAACTCTTCGACCGTCTCGAATACCGGCTCGATGACGAAGTGTGGCGCACGACCGTCAACTACTACCTGACTCGTACCAGTCACGGATCGACCCTGAGTAGCCTGGTGCACGGATGGGTCCTGGCCCGCGAGAAAGGCCCGGATGCCTGGCGGTACTGCGAGGAAGCCCTGCTCAGCGACGTGGCGGACATTCAGGGCGGCACCACCGGCGAAGGCATCCACCTCGGTGCCATGGCCGGCACCCTCGATCTCATCGAAAGGGGCGTCGCGGGTCTGGAAGCAGGCCCGGATGGACTCCGCATCAACCCCATCGCGCTCCGGGAGGTGCCTCGCTGCTCGTTCACGTTCTGTTACCGCGGGCACCGGGACATCCGCGTGCAACTCCTTCCGGGCCGGGTGGGGATTCGCGTGCCCCACTCGCGACTCATTGCCCCTCTGCCCGTGTTTCTGCCCGGCGAGCGGCTGGTGACCATGGCCGCGGGGGAGCAACGTTGGTTCCGTCTGCCGCTCTGGTGACCCCTTGCGGATTCCGTGCGGTCCGTCGTGACGACGATGGTCGGCACAGCGCGCGCCTGACGGCCGCGAGCCCGAGAATGGAGTAGCCCCCCAGCTGGTTCCGGAGGTGCATGGCGTGAATGCCGTACACGGACAGCAACGAACCTCGATCGTGGCCCCTGAACTCGCAGCCAAGCCCGATCGCCTCTTCGACAGGGAGGACGAATGGGCAGCCTTGGTCTCATTCTCGACCGATCCGCGTCCGGGAACGGGCTTTGGTGTCGTCATGGGGCGGCCCCGCCAGGGCAAGACGCTGCTGCTGGAGTCGGTGGCACGAGCCACGGGAGGGTTCTATTTCTGCGGACAGGAAGCCACAGAGGCCGAGTCCTTGCGCAGGGTAGGCGAGGAGTATGCGCAATACCGGCAGGTCGCACAGCCCAGCCACTGGCGTGATTGGACGGAAGGAATCGATGCCTTGCTGGCGCTGGGTGACGCCAGGCCACTGCCCGTCATCATCGACTCGTTCCCTGACCTCGTTGCGGCGAGCCCAGCTTTGCCGTCCGTCATCCACGGCGCCCTCCGGCACCGCGACCGAGCGCCCCTGGAGAGCCGTGCGCGATTGCTGCTCGGTGGTGAGACCGCACCGGTCATGACCCGGCTGTTCGCACAGTCTTCGCCGTTGCACGCCCTCGCCGCTCTGAAGCTCGACATCCAGCCCCTGAACTTCCGCAGGGCGGCGCAACTGTGGGGCATCGACGACCCGAGGCTCGCCTTCCTCGTCTACACGGTCGTAGGCGGGACGCCCGCCTACCGGTACGACTACGTGGGCGACGACGTTCCCGTCGATCGTGACGACTTCGATTCCTGGGTCTGCCGCACCATCCTGAATCCGTGCACGCCGCTGTTCCACGAGGCTCGCCACCTCCTTGACGAGGAGATCGGGCCCTGGAGTCACGGGGCTTGTCACTCCGTACTCGCCGCCCTGGCCAAAGGCTGCACGACCCACGGCGAAATAGCCACCTTCCTGGGACAGCAACTCACTGATGCCTTGCGCGCACTTGTCCTCCTCCGTGACCACGGTGTGCTTCAATCGCAGGCGGACGGACTGCAGCCGGGGGTCACGCGTCATAGCATCGTGGACTCGCTCCTCGCGTTCGAGTACGCCGTGGCGCGGCCGCGCAGGGCCGCTCTTGAGCAGAGCGAGGCCGAGACGGTGTGGGAAGACGCGCGAACGGATTTCAACTCTCTCGTCGCCGAACCCCGGTTCGCCCAGGTTTGCAGGGAGTGGGCGGCCTGTTTCGCCGACCCGGCCACCGTCGGTGCCGAACATGTCACGGCGTCGTACGGCTCCCTCAGTGACCCGTCGGCTACGGCCGGACTCGATGCCGAGGTCGTGGTCCGCGGACGGGACGGTCACATGAGCGGCCCCCTTCTGTCGGTGGGGCTCGCACGATGGCATACCGGCATTGACATCCACCATTTGCAGCGTCTGCGGCGCATCTTGGACGGACTCGGCTCCCGTGAGGATGTCAGCCGCGTCCACCTGGCTCTCTACGGTGCTTCGGGGTTCAGCCCCGAGTTGCATGCGGCGCATGCGCGTGGCGAGGTCATGCTCGTTGATCTTGAGCGCCTGTACCGGGGCGCTTAGCGGACGCCGCCTCGCGATGACTTCGCACTTCGGTGATCACCTGCCGGACCGGCCCCGGCCATGGGCCGATCGGTCCCTCCCCGGTACGGCCCACTCGGCCCCGTGCTCCTGACCCCCTCGGTGCTGCGGCGATGACCCCCCGGGGAACGATCGTGGAAGCCGGACGCTTTCTCCGGCTCCGCCTCCCGAAGAGGTGACAACGATGCAGCGCATTCAGATCCGGATACGGCCGAGGCGGCCGCACAAGCCCGCGCAGCCGGATCTGCGTACCCCCTCCGGTCGGCCGATGCCCTACTGAAGCCCGCGGCCACCGCACACAAGGCGGAGGACATCATGGCAACCACTCGACGCGTCGTACCGTTCGCAGAGCTCGGCCGGCAGGATGTCGGTCGGGTCGGTGGCAAGAATGCCTCTCTGGGAGAGATGACCGCACATCTGGCAGCCGCAGGCGTGCGGGTGCCTCCTGGTTTCGCGACGACGGCGGACGCGTACAGGGAATTGCTCGACAGCCACGGGCTGCGTGTGCGGATCGAGGAGCAGATTGTGCGCTTGCACGACGGGGCCGTGCTGGACGAGGTGGGGGCGGCGATCCGGTCGTTGATCATGGCCGAGCCGCTACCGGCCGGGCTGCGGACCGAGCTCGTCTCCGCGTACGAGCAGCTCGCGAGCGACCAGGGCAGAGAGGATCCCGAGGTAGCCGTGCGAAGCAGTGCCACTGCGGAGGACCTGCCTCAGGCGAGTTTCGCCGGCCAGCAGGAGACATACCTGAATGTGCGCGGGCCTGCACAGCTGTTGCAGTCCTGTCACCGCTGTTTTGCCTCGCTGTTCACCGACCGCGCGATCGACTACCGGGAGCGGATGGGCTTCGACCACCTCGCGGTAGCTCTCTCCGTAGGCATCCAGGTCATGGTCCGATCGGACCTCGCCGGCGCCGGAGTGATCTTCACTCTCGACCCTGAGAGCGGTTTCCCCGAGGTCATCGTGGTCAGCGCGGCGTGGGGCCTAGGCGAGACCGTCGTCAGTGGCCAGGTCGACCCCGACGAGCACACGGTTTTCAAGCCGAGCCTGAAGGACCCGGCACTGGATCCCGTGATCGACGTACGGATCGGAGCGAAGCGGAAGAAGGCGGTCTATGGAGAGCACGGACTCACCCGGACCGTCGACACGACCGGCGAGGAACGCTCGCAACGTGTCCTGACGGACACTGAGGTCCGGCTGTTGGCCGAATGGGCGATGACCGTCGAGGAGCACTACGGATGCCCCATGGACCTGGAATGGGCCAAGGACGGCCTGACCGGAGAGCTGGCGGTTGTCCAGGCCCGCCCCGAAACCGTCCAGTCCCGCCGCCGTACGACGACGTTGCGTCGCTGCCGCCTGACCGCCGCCCCGGGGCAGAGCTTCATCGAGGGCACAGCGGTCGGCGAGGCCATCGGTGCCGGCCCGACCGTTGTCCTCGACTCGCCTGTGGATCTCGACCGCTTCCCGACCGGCGGGGTGCTTGTCACCGGCATCACCGACCCCGACTGGGAACCGGTCATGAAGCGGGCCTCCGCGATCGTCACCGACCATGGCGGCCGGACCTCGCACGCTGCCATCGTCAGCCGCGAACTCGGCGTCCCCGCCGTCGTCGGCACCGGCAGGGCCACTGAGGTACTGCGCAACGGCCAGAACGCGACCGTCTCCTGCGCAGAGGGAGCCCGCGGCCGGGTCTACGCGGGACTGCTGGCCTACGAGGAGCGCGAGATCGATCTCGCTGAACTCCCTGCTACCCGGACCCGCGTGATGCTCAATCTTGCCGATCCGTCCGCCGCCTTCCGCTGGTGGCGCCTGCCCGCCGACGGCGTCGGGCTCGCGCGCCTGGAGTTCATCGTCGCCCACCAGGTCAAGGCCCACCCCATGGCGCTGCTGCACCCTGAGCGAGTGAACCAGCATGACCTCTGCGTCATCGACCAGCTCACCGAGGGCCACCTCGACTGCGGTCAGTACTTCGTCGACCGACTGGCCTTCGGAGTAGCACGCATCGCCGCATCCCGCTGGCCCGCCCCGGTCGTCGTACGGACCAGCGACTTCAAGACCAACGAGTATGCGCGGCTGCTGGGCGGCCGGGCCTTCGAACCGGTCGAGGCGAATCCCATGATCGGCTGGCGTGGCGCGAGCCGCTACTACAGCGACGGTTACCGCGAAGGATTCGCCCTGGAATGCCGGGCGCTGCGCCGGGTTCGCGACGAGATGGGGCTGACGAACGTCATCGTCATGATTCCCTTCTGCCGCACTCTCGAAGAGGCCGACCGGGTTCTGGACGTCATGGCGGAGCAGGGGCTGCGCCGGGGCGAGAACGGCCTCAAGGTGTACGTCATGGCGGAGATCCCCTCCAACGTCATCCTGGCCGAGGACTTCGCCCAGCGTTTCGACGGCTTCTCCATCGGGAGTAACGACCTGACCCAGCTCACTCTGGGCGTGGACAGGGACTCCGAAGCCCTCGCCCATGTCTTCGACGAGACCAACCCTGCAGTCACGCGCAGCATCCAGAGCCTTGTCCCGCGCGCCCAGTCCGTCGGTCGCACGGTTGGCCTCTGTGGCCAGCGCCCCAGCGACGACCCGGCTTTCACGGAATTCCTGGTGAAGACCGGCATCGACTCGATCTCAGTGGCACCGGACAGCTTCGCCGTGGTGAAGCAGCACGTGGCTGCTGCCGAACTCAACCTGCACGGGGAGGGCCGAACGGCCCCATCAGGGACCCGACAGCCCCAAGCGGGCCTGTCGTCCAGCGACTGAAGATGAACCAGGAACCGAACAAAGGCGCCGACAGGGCGCCGGAGACGGAGAGCACAATGTCTGGAACCCAGATGGAACGCAGGCGCAGCATCTTCCCCGACCTCGTCGACTGGTTCGGAACCGACTTCCCCCGCTTCCCGATGTGGCGGCCGATGCCCCACGTCCACCCGATTCCCATCGAGGTGACCAGCCAGGAGGGGCAGTACACGCTGCGCGCCGAGCTTCCCGGGATGGACCCCGTGAAGGACATCAACATCATGGTCGAGGGCGACACTCTCACCGTCAGCGCCGAACACACCGAAAGCAAGGAGGAGAAGGACCACTCGGAGTTCCGTTACGGCTCCTTCCACCGCACCGTTCGCCTGCCGGCTCAGATCCCGTCCGACGGAGTCGAGGCAGAGTACGAGGACGGCATCCTCACCGTGCGTGTGGCGATGGAGCCCGAGACGGCGGAAACCGCACGCACCATCCCCGTGAAGCGGACCACGGCCAACGGTCGCGGCGAGTCGTGACCAACGGCAGGTCCTTCGCGAAGACGGGCTCGACACCGTCGCGGCCCAGGCCTGAGAAGGGCGCGCTTGGCAGGACGGCGTCGTCATTCGTGAGCGATGACGGCGACGGGCGCGGTGGAGTGATGGAGGATCGCGTGAGCGATCGGACCGATATGCGTGCCGATCGAGGACCGGCGGAGGCGACGGCCGACGACTACGAGGCCTGCTTCGGAACCTGTCTCCAGGAGTTGCTCGGAAGCGTGCCCGACCATTACCTGTGCGTCGAGGCTGACCCCCGGGAACCTGTCCCGCCAGGGCTTCAGCATGTCGTCCAGGCCGGTTCGCATGCTCTGGGCGATCTGGGCGTTGGCTTCCGGATTGCGGCGTGCGGCAGCGCGTCCTCCGTCGCGCGCACCAGGACAACGGGTTCCTCTACGGCGTGGATGACTGCCATGCCGACGGAACCGAGGACGAAACCCTTGAGCGTGCCCAGTCCTCGGGAGCCGAGGACAAGCATGCCCGCGCTTGCTGTGGCACTGGTCAGTGAGTCGGCCGGTTGCCCGTCGAACGATTCGGTGCTGATGTCCAGCCGGGGGTGTTTCTCCATCAGCTCCTTGGAAGCCTCGAGAAGGAGGGCCTGCGCCCATTGGCGGCGCAGATCGGACCTGGCGGCAGGAATGTTGAGGGGCGAAAACCATTCTTCGGCATGAACGAGGTGCAGCGGCGCATTGCGAAGGAGTGCTTCCCGCGCGGCCCAATGGGCCGCGACGCTTTCTGTGGATCCGTCGAGGCCGACGACAATGCGTTGGTTCATGATGGGCTTCCTCGGACAGGCGCTGCCTCGGGGCGGGGATTCGTTTCCTCCGTACATCTGGAGGTGACGTTCCCGGGGCGGTGACGAATCCGCGTACGCGTCGGCGCTTCCGGCCTTCTTCTACCGCTGGGTGCCTGTTCGTACATCGACAGGCAGGTCGTCCTGCTCGTAGTCGAGCCGATCGATCACGTCCACGACTCCGTCGACGCTCCGGCACAGACGCATCACCACGGGGACGAGGCTGTGGCGAATCACGGTGCCGCTGAGGGTCACGAGACCGTCGGCGACCTCGACAGTCAGCGATGAGGGACTGAGCCGGAGCGTGTGCGTCAGAACATCTTCGAGGATCTCCTCCTGGATCGCGTGGTCCCTGCGCAGGAAGAGCTGCAGGAGGTCACTGCGGCTCAGAACCCCGATCAACCGACCTTCGCTGTCGACTACGGGGAGCCTCTTGACCTTGTGCTTCTCCATGACGCGGGCGGCACGGATGGCGTTCCACCCGGGAGTCGCAGTGATCGCCGGGTGGCTCATGAGATCGACGGCGGTGTTCGCGCCGCTCCCGGAGTCGTGCCTGCGGAGCAGGTCGGCTTCGGAAACGACGCCCACGGGGCATCCTTTCTCGTCCACGACAGGCACGGCGGTGACGCCGAACTCGTCGAGGAGTCGGGCGATCTCCTTGAACGTGGTGCCGCGCTGGACGCTGACGGCCGTGGGCGTCATGAGGTCACAGACGCTGCGATGCCTCATCGTCGCTCTCCATTCACGCGGAAACTTCGGACTCGAACCGGGCTGTCACGTTCACGACTCCCGGCACCGTGCGCGCGACACGCACCAGCACGTCACTGAGTGACGGGTCGGGGATGGTGCCGTTCAGATGGACGATGCCGTCGGACACATGGACGTACACGGTTGCCGAGCTCGCAGGGATGAGCTGAGTCATGATCAGCTCGCGCAGCTCCTGGGCGATGTCCTCGTCCGGGCGGAGGTAGATCTTCAGCAGATCACCCCGGCTGACCACGCCCACGAGGCGTCCGTCGTCGTCGACGACCGGCAGCCGCTTGAGGTGGCCGCGGGCCATCAGCCGAGCGGCACCCGCGATGCCCGCATTCCGGGGCACCGTCACGGCGGGTACGGTCATCAGCTGACCGGCGGAGACGGCGCGGGACTCATCCCCGCCCTGCGCCTTGAGCAGAAGGTCTGCTTCGGAGACGACGCCGACGACTCGTCCCTCGTCCGACACGACGGGCAGAGCACTGATCCGCCATTGCCGCATGGTCTCCACGATGTCCTTGAACGGCGCTCCGCGGTTGACCGTGATGACGGCGTGCGTCATCACGTCGTCGACGGCACGCAGATGTTTCATGGTTCCTCCAAGAACAAGGGGCCCTGTATCTCCGAGCCTCGGCATCGTTGTCGTCCGGCGGTAGGACCACCCGGGGTGCGCCGGGGACTGTTCGGCCCTGTTGGCCCGGTACGAACGGTGCTTTCGTGAAATTGGCGGAAGGAGCCATTGCGAGGATGCGGAGAAGCGGCTGATGGCCGTGCACCGCACGATCAGGAACCGCGAGAAGCGGTTGGCTCCTTCCGTCCCATGACGTGATCGCTCAGGGATTGCCGGCGTCACGCGCCGGATCGAGATCCGGCGGCAGATCGTCCACGGCGTATTCGAGGGACTGGTCGACACTGACGACGCCGTCGACGGAGAGGCACAGGAGTTCGATGATCGGAATGGTTGAACGCTCCTCGACCGTGCCGCTCAGGGTGACGACTCCTTCCTGAACGGTCACTGTCACGCCCCCGGGTGTCATCCGGAGAGTTCGGCCCAGTACCTCGTCGACGATTTCTTCGTGTATGGCGTCGTCGCGGCGGAGCATGGGGCGCAGCAGATCCGAGCGGCTGACGATTCCCACGAGCGTGCCGGTGTCATCGACGACCGGAAGACGTTTGACGCCCCGCTCGTTCAGGAAGCGCGCTGTCTCGACGATGCTCCATGCGGGTCGGGCCGTCAGCACGGGAGTGGACATGAGATCACCGGCGGTGCGGGCGTCCATGGTGCGGTGGTTCACGGCCGCCCTCCCGCGCAATTGGTCACGGCCCTCTGCTTCAGGCAGGCCCGCCTGCCGGCGGAGCAGGTCGGCCTCGGAGACGATGCCGATGGGGTGGTGGTGGGCGTCCACGACGGGAAGGGCCGAAACGTCGTTGTAGGCGAGGCTCCAGGCGACCGTCTTGAGCGACGCTTCGGGGCTGGCCGTGGCCACGTCCCGGGTCATGACTTCGGCGACAGTGCGGTGCATCATGGTCCGATTTCCCTTTCGGGCAGGGGCGTCAGTCGTGGGCGACGACGGCGACCGGGGCGGGCGGCGGTGTGATGCAGGACGGCATGGGCGACCGGCCGGGAGCGGGCAGGCGGAGGAGAGCGGCGCAGGTGCCGACCGACGACGAGGTCCGCGCCGGCTGCGGCCTGGACCGGTCGATGACCAGCGGGTCCCATGAGAGCCATCCGGTCGACGCTCACCGACGGGAATCTGCGGCGCAAGGGCAGCAGCAGTTCGTCCAGCATCTGTGCGGAACTCCGGCCTGCTACCCGTTCGCCGTCGGAGTCGAGGAACGGGAAGAACCTGTGGGCGGGAGTGGGGTTCCAGCCGTGGACCGCCCGCAAGGCGCAAACGCGACGGGCGGTCTTTCCGAAGACAAGGGCGAGAACCTCGTCGGGCGCTCCGTGGATATCGGTGTCTACGACCATTTCGCCGTACCTGCCGGGCCCGGTGTTCTCCGGTTCATCCGTCGCCCATACGAGGGCTACCGGGGTTTCGGTGGCTACGAGGGGCGCCGTGCCCACCGCGTCGGCGAGGAAACCCACCAAGCCGCCCAGGCCGCAGGAGCCGAGGACGAGCAGGTCGGCGTCGTTGGCTTCGGCAGCCGGCGCGGCGACCGGCTTGCCGGAGAGCCGCTGGATGACGACCTCCAGATGCTGGTGCCGGCGGTGCACATGCTTCAGTGCCTCGCAGAGCGCCTCACCGGCCCGTCGACTGGCCGTCTCTCGACCCAGTCGCTGAATGGCAGGGCCGATGGGCCGGTCGGTGACGTGGACGAGCCTCAGCACCTCCCGCAAGGACGCCTCCTGGGCGCCCCGGTCCGCGGCCGCCCGGCTCTCGGAGGAGCCGTCGAGGCCGACGGTCACGAGGTGCTTCATGGCGGAACCTCCCGCGCGTCGCAGGTCTGCGATCTGTTTCTCAGCCTGGCCTGCGAGGCAGAAGCGGAGCAGGGGCCATGTGGCCCCTTGCGGGGCCGACCAGCCCCATCTAGGGGGTGGGAGTGCGCGAGGCGACATAGTCCGCGCACGCGTTGAGTGTGTTCAGCGAGGGATAGTCCGTCTCAGGAAAGGGAAGGCCCGTGCGCCCGCTCAGCGCCTCGATGAAGTTCAGGAAGTCCAGCGAATCCATCTCCAGACCGTCCCGGAAGTTCTCGTCGGGTGAGAGCGCGTCGAGATCGGCGCCGGGTACCACGTCTGTCAGGACTTGCTTGATCAACTCGAAAGCCTCATCGCGGTTCACAGTTCCTCCGGTCGTTGGAGCAGTCGGTCAAGTGCTGTCAGGAAGCGCGCGCCGGTCGCACCGTCACTTGCACGGTGATCGGCGGAGAGCGTGGCTGTCACGGTCGGGTGCACAGCGAGCATCCCGTCCACGGCCACAGGGCGCTCGACGACACACCCCAGTCCGACGAGCGCGACCTGCGGTGGGTAGATCACCCCGAACACAGTCTCCACACCCTGGTCGCCGAGGTTCGTCACCGTAAGCGTTGGGTCGGCCGTTTCCGAGGCACGCAGACGCCCGCCGCGGGCCCGTGAGACCAGGTCCCTGAGGGCCTTCATCAGCTCCGGCAGGGACATGGTGTCGGCGTTCGCCAGTGCCGGTGCCGCAAGGCCACCACCGCGCAAGGACACGGCGATGCCGAGCCGAACACCACCGGCAGGGACGAAGGCACCTTCCTTCCAGTAGCCGTTCAGCTCCGGCACCTGCCGTGCGGTCAGTGCGACGGACTTCAGCAGCAAAGCCGCAGGCACGAGCCGTTCCCCCACGGGTCCGTTCGCGTTCCGGTTGAGCATCCACGCCGTGGCGGCCGCGAGATCGATCGTCGTGGACAGGTAGTAGTGGGGGATGTCGCGGTTGGCGCGTGTCATCAGCGCAGAGATCGCCGAACGCGTGGTCGGTACCCCCGTGGTGAGAGTATCGGGCCTGGACCCTACTGATGGGCCAACCGGGGGTGCGGCCGACGTGGGCGTAGGCGGCGGTTCTGGCGCTGGTGGGCGGGGTTCGTGTGCACGGTGCGCATGCTCCCCCGCCGCGGCACGCACGTCTTCGGCTTTGACTGTGCCGTTCCGCCCGGTCCCGCGAACCTTGTCCAGGTCGACGTCCAACGAACGTGCCAGACGGCGGGCGAGCGGCGATGCCGGCACGCGGTGTCGCAGCTGGGATGCCGCCTTCTCGACATCCGCGCGGGTGATCTGGCCCCCCTTGCCCGAACCGTGCACGGTGGACAGGTCTATGTCCTTCTTCTGCGCCAAGTGCCTCACCAAAGGGGTCGACATGGTGTCGCCGGCTGGGGTGACTGCCCGAACGGAGGCCGGGGAGAAGCCGGGAGACGGCTCGGTCGGCTGTTGCGTAAGGGTGTGGGCAGTGGGCTCGGCGGTGAGGCCGATGACTGCCATGGGGGTGCCGACCGGCACCTTGGTGCCCGGGGCGACCAGGAGAGCACTGATGGTGCCTGAGTCGAAACACTCGACCTCGATGGTTGATTTGGCCGTTTCCACGACCGCCACAACATCCCCCTTCGTCACGGTGTCGCCGGGGCTGACCAGCCATTCGACCAGAGTGCCTTCGTCCATGTCCGCGCCCAGGGAAGGCATGGTGAATTCGGTCATGTCAGCTCACCGCCAGACGCACCGCGTCCACGATCGACGCGGGTTGGGGCAGCGCTGCCTCTTCGAGTTGCCGGGCATAGGGAATGGGTACTTCCGCGCTGCATACGCGCTGCACCGGAGCGTCGAGCTCGTAGAATGCCTGTTCGATAATGC
The DNA here is from genome assembly GCF_055563255.1 of Streptomyces sp. NPDC002958. Classification (NCBI taxonomy): domain Bacteria; kingdom Bacillati; phylum Actinomycetota; class Actinomycetes; order Kitasatosporales; family Streptomycetaceae; genus Streptomyces; species Streptomyces sp. NPDC002958. The sequence goes on from NZ_JBVHDS010000016.1 coordinate 32,108, forward strand.
GGGCCGAAACCTCCGCGGCGAGACTGCCGCTGCGCCATGCCTCGTCCACAACCACAGCCCGGTGCGTGCGGCCCACGGATTCCATGATGGTGGCATCGTCGAGGGGGCGCAGGGCACGCAAGTCGAGGACCTCCGCACTGATGCCGTCCCCTGAGAGGATGTCCGCGGCGGCCATGGACTTCGGCAGTGAACCGCCGTACGTGATGACGGAGACATCCTTGCCGGGCCTGCGAACTGTTGCACTGTCGAGGTCGACGGCCTCGATGGTGGGATCCAGGACGCCCGCGGAGTTGTACAGGCTGCCGTGCTCGAAGATCAATACCGGGTCCGGGTCTGCGAGGGCGGCCGCCAGCATGTGCCGCGCGTCGTCCAGGGTCGCCGGTGCGAGCACGCGAATCCCGGGGATGTGGGCGTACCAGCCTTCCAGACTGTGGGAGTGCTGGGCGCCGAGTTGCCGTCCCGCTCCGGTTGTCATGCGGATCACCACAGGTACGCTCAGCTGCCCGCCGGACATGTGCAGCAGGGTGGCCGCGTTGTTGAGGATCTGATCCAGCGCGAGGAGGCTGAAGTTGACGGTCATGATCTCGACCACCGGCCGCATCCCGCCGAGCGCGGCACCGATGCCCGCGCCGACGAACGCGGACTCCGACAGGGGAGTGTCCCTGATCCGGTCGGGGCCGAACTCCTCCAGGAGTCCCAGGCTGACGCCGAAGCATCCGCCGTATCTGCCTACGTCCTCTCCCATGAGGAAAACCCGCTCGTCCTGCAGTGCTTCGCGCAGTGCCTCGCGGAGTGCTTCCCGGTAGGTGGTCGGTGGGGGAGCCTTTGCGGATGCCCGGCGCGTGTTCATAGGGTGCTCCCCGGCTCACTCGTCACGTAGCGGAGCAGGTCCGCGACGGGCTCCGCCGGCGCGTCCTCCGCCGACTGAACGGCGCGCTCGATCACATCGAGCACGTCCTGCTCCAGCTGTTCCATCGTCCGGTCCCCGAGCTGTCCTTCGGAACGCATGCGGTCGGCCAGTCCTTGGAGCGGGTCGCGTCCTTTCCACTGTTCGATTTCGGACTTGGTCCGGTAGCGGTCCGGGTCGTACATGGAGTGGGCGCGGAACCGGTAGGTCTGGGCTTCGAGGAAGTGCGGTCCGTTGCCCGCCCGTATGGATTCCGCGGCCTGGAGGGCGGCGGCTTCGATGGCGAGCACGTCCATGCCGTCGACGGTCCAGGCGGGCATGCCGTAGGACGAAGCGCGCATCGCGAGGTTGGTTTGCGCGTGTTCACGGGCCAGGCTCGTTCCCATGGCGTACAGGTTGTTCTCACAGACCAGCAGCAAGGGCAGCCGCCATAGTGCCGCGAGGTTGGCCGTCTCGTGGAACTCGCCTTCCGCGAAGGCGCCGTCACCGAAGAAGCAGCAGGTGACACGAGTGCTGCCGCGCATCCGGTCGGCAAGTGCAAGCCCGGCCGCCAAAGGCAGCCCACCGGCCACGATCGCGTTGCCACCGTAGAAACGGCGGTCTGCATCGAACAGGTGCATCGAACCGCCGTGTCCGCGGCTGCAACCGGTGACCTTGCCGTACATCTCAGCCATCACCGCGCCGGCGGGCACACCACGGGCCAGAGCATGCCCATGCTCGCGGTAGGTGGACACCACGGCGTCCTCCTGGCGCAAAGCCTCGTTCACGCCAACGGCGACGGCCTCCTCACCGATGTAGAGGTGGACGAATCCGCGAATCTTCGCGCTGCTGTAGAGCTCGACGCACCGTTCTTCGAATCGGCGAATGACGAGCATCTGCCGGAGGAGGGAAAGACGGTGATCGGATGCGGTCGTGTTGTGGGCAGTGGTGGTGGACGCCTCCTTGCGCGCGGCCTTTTTGCGCGCTGCTGGACGGGCTCGTCCGTAGGTCCGTGCGGTGGTGCTGCTCATCGTCGTGCCTTCTCTCGCGAGTGCGTCATCCCGGGTTCTCGACCGTGGACAGGTCTCCTTCGGGCAGCCCCATTTCGCGGGCACGCAGCACCCGACGCATGACTTTGCCGCTGCGGGTCCTGGGGAGGTTCTGCTCGAACTCGATTTCCCTGGGAGCCACGGCGGGCCCCAGCCGCCGCCGTGCGAACGCCAGAAGTTCTCGCTTCAGGTGCGTGTCGGGTGCGTGGCCCGGCCGCAGCGACACGTATGCCTTGACGACCGCTCCCACGACAGGATCCGGACGGCCGATGACGCCCGCTTCCGCGACGGCGGGGTGCTCCATGAGCGCACTCTCCACCTCGAACGGACCGATCAGGTGCCCTGCCGACTTGATGACGTCATCAGCGCGGCCCACGAACCAGAACCAACCGTCCTGGTCCCGCTTCGCGAGATCGCCCGTGAGGTACCAGCCGTCTGCGAAGCATGCCGCGTAGCGGGCTTCTTCGTGCAGATAGCCCCGGAACATGGACGGCCAGCCCGGACGCAGTGCCAGTTCTCCCTCGACGCCCGGTTCGCCGATCACGCGCACGTGTCCGTCGGTGACCTCGGCGCGGCCGTCCTCGCCACGTTCGAGAAGGCCGGCGTCGACTCCGGGCAGGGGGCGTCCCATGGAGCCCGGGCGGATGTCGCTGGACGCAAAGTTGGCGATCATGATGGCGCCCGTCTCCGTCTGCCACCAGTTGTCATGGATCGGCAGGCCGAGGACGTCCTGCCCCCAAAGGACGGCTTCGGGGTTCAGCGGCTCGCCCACGCTGGCGATGAAGCGGAGGGCCGACAAGTCGTACGGCCCCGGGAGCTTTCTCGTTCCGTTCCGGGGGGTGGCGCGCATCAGCATGCGGATCGCGGTTGGCGCCGTGTACCAGGCGGTGACACTTTGGTTGTCCAGGATGCGGTACCAGCGGTGTACGTCGAAGTCGCCCTCGTCCACCACTAGGGTCACCCCGTGTGTGAGCGGAGCGATGATCCCGTACGAGGTACCGGTCACCCATCCAGGATCCGCCGTACACCAGTAGACGTCGCCCGGGCGGAGGTCGAGTGCGAAGGCCGCCGTCGCATGATGGGCGACGACGGCCTCGTGCACGTGGACCGCGCCCTTGGGAGTCCCGGTTGTGCCGCTGGTGAAATGGATCAGCGCCATATCCACCGGATCGGTGGGAGGAACGGTGTAGTCCGGCGACGCCTGCTTCATGACCTCGGCGAACGAAACCGTTCCCGGCGGCGGATTTCTGACGGGGCCGACGAGCAGCACGTGCTCCAAGCGCGGCAGGCGGTGCCTGGTCTCCTCCACCTTGCGCCGGTACAGCTCTTGCGTGGTGACAAGAACCCGGGCGTCGCCCAACTCCAGCCGCTGGCATACGGGCTCCGGGCCGAACGCGGAGAACAACGGGCACAGCACGCGGGCGCTGCGCAGCGTGCCCAGCACCGTCGCGTAGAGCTCGGGGCAACGGCCCAGGAGCGTGAACACCATCTCCTGCCGAGCGACCCCCATGGCCGTGAGTGCGTTGGCGAAGCGCCCTGTGAGGCAGGCGAGCTCGCCATAACTGATATGGGTGACCGTGTCGTCTGCTGCGACGCAGCGCAACGCCTCCCGATCGCCAAGGCCTGCGGCCACTTGGCGGTCCACGGCTTCGTATCCCATGTTCAGCCCGCCACCGGGCAATCCGGCCAGCCGCGACCGAGCCTCATCCCAGGTGAATTCGGCGCGGGTCCGCTCATAGTCCTGGAGTTCGAAGGCGGCGCCGGGCCTGGGCTGCTTGCGGATGATGCGATGGTCCATGGCCGGGTCCTTGTCCTCGCCCTGGAATCCTGAAGGAGATACTGCGGCGCATTGCTATGAGCGGCGATGTCAGCAGCGCGTCCTCACGGTTCTGCGGACAGTCCGTGCGCGGTCCACTGCGAGGAGGCGGGTACGGGGCCATCCATGGGTGCGGACACATGGCTCACGACCGCGACCACCCCGTCGAGCTGTTCGGCTAGGCAGGTGAGTATCGCGATCTGGTTCTGGCTCTCCAGCCGGCCTTCCAGGGTGACAACGCCATCCACTGCATGGACGGTGACCACGTCGGCGTTGATCCCCATGGTGTCCACGAGCACGTCTTCGACGAGGCGTCGTCGTATCTCCGCGTCAGGGCGCAGAAAGAGGCGCAGCAGGTCCCGGCGCGTGACGATGCCGACGAGTCTGTCCTCGTCGTCCACGACCGGGAGCCGCTCCACGCCACTGCGCATCATCAGCCGGGCGGCGTCCGGTGCGGTCTCGTGCGCGTGGACGGTCACCGCCGGTGTCGACATGACCTCGGCAGCGGTGAATTCCGCTCCGGACGAGAATGCGGTCCCGGTGGCGGCGTCAGGGACGTCGCCCTTCACGAGGTGCCTCGCCGCCTGGCGGCTCAGCAGGTCGCTCTCGGAGACGATGCCGACGACCCGGTCCTCGTCGTCGAGCACGGGCAGTCCGCTGATGTTGTGCTGGGCGAGCAGCTTCGCGACCTCCTTGAAGGAGGTGACCGGGACGACCGAGACGACCTCGTCGGTCATCAGGTCTCCCACCTTGATGCGCTTCATGGAGGCGCCTCCTGCCATCTCGCAGGGACCCGCACGGACGCAGCGCCCGCAGGTTGTTCAGGGACCACGATCCGCCGGGCTGTACGGAGAGGAGGAGGGCCGAATGGGTCGTGGCCGGGACCGGTCGGACCCGGATCGGGCGTCCGGGCACCCGTGCACGGCAGGATTCTCTCGACAGAGTCCATTGGGCCCCCGGGCGGTCCTGAGCGGCCCTCTCTCCGCAGGGGCCTGTGGTGCCAGCCTGAGAGCTTCGGTGGCCCTCGGTGAGGAGGAACCATGAAAGGAACCACCGGCAGCCCGGAACTGGGCTCCGTCATCGTCGGTGTTGACGGCTCCGAGCCGGCACGCCGGGCGGCGTTGTGGGCAGCGGCTGAGGCCACTCGCCGTGACAGCCCGCTGCGCATCGTCTACGCGGCAGACACGGACGGCCGGGTTCTCTGCCTCTCGGCGGAGAGCATCGAACGCGTTCGCAGCGAGGGCCACGAACTGCTGCGGGAAACCGCCGCTGCCGTCGAAGAACAGTATTCCGGTCTGCACGTCACCACGGAGTTCAGCCGCAGTGCACCCGTCCCCAGCCTGCACCGGACCGCCGGCCTGCGCGGCACTGTCGTAGTGGGCAACCGCGGTCTCGGCGGGTTCAAGGACCTCATGCTCGGATCCGTCGGCCTGAAGCTCGCCGCAGGCGCCACGACACCCGTCATCGTGGTCAGGGGCACTGACAACGGGACCGAGACCGGAGTGGTGCTCGCCGCGGTCCGTGACGAGCACGACACCGAATGCGCCCGGTACGCAGCGCGCGAAGCCGAGATCTGCGGGGCCTCGCTGCGGCTGCTGCACGTGTGGAACGTTCTCGAATCCGCCGGACTCGCCGTGACCATGCTCGACGACGTCGAAGCGATCGCCGGAGAACACGTCCATCACCTGATGACTGTGAAGGACCGGATCCGCGGCGAATTCCCGGACCTGGACGTGCAGGCGGATGCCGAGAAGAGCCTGACCGTCGCCGGGGTCCTGGTGGAGGCATCGCGCCACGCGGATCTGCTGGTGATGGGCGGACGGCGATCGCCCGGTTTCATCGGCCCCACTCTCGGGCGGGCGACGCACAGCCTGCTGCACCACGCGCACTGCCCCGTGCAGCTCATTCCGCGGCACGGTTCCGGGCATGGGAGTGAGTCGTGATGGGCACCGACGAACGCCGTGAACTCGTCATCGGTATCGACCCGGCCAGGAACTGGCACCTGGCATTGGCCTGGGCGGCCGACGAGGCGCATCGACGCGGGCTGGAACTCCGGCTCGTCGTGGCCGTACCCCCATCGCACGACCGGCATCGCGGCGATGACCGCCCAGGCAGAAAGGCCATGCTCCAAGCCGGGGCGGACGCTCTTCAGGAGGGAGGCGACTGGGTACGGGCGCGCCACCCGCAACTGCAGCCGAACACCGATCTGCTCGACGGTTTCCCGGCTGCCGTGATGGGCGGGCTGTCCGCGCGGGCACGGATGGTCGTTCTCGGGTCCCGGCATCTGAGCCGTACGGCGGAGTACTTCAGCGCGGGCTCCCTCGTCGTCCCCGTCACGGCCCAGGCGCGCTGTCCCGTGGTGGTCGTGGGCGACGCGGAGCACATCACTCAGGAACCCACTTATCTGGTCGTGGGAATCGACGGCAGCGAGTCCTCGAAGGCGGCTCTGACGCTGGCGTTCGAGGAGGCCGACCTCCGCGGAGCCGCGCTCCGTGCCGTCTCGGTCTGGCAGCCACCCGTAGTCATGTTCCAGGATGAGGAGGTTGCCGTGCAGGCTCAGCGGCGCATGCTCTGTGAGACCACGGCGGGATGGTCGTCGAAGTACCCGGACGTGCACCTGACGCACGAGGTGCCGACCGGACATCCGGTGGAGGAGCTGGCCGGGGCGTCCGAACACGCTCTGGCCGTCGTCGTGGGCCGCCGTGGCCGGGGCGGCTACACGGGCATGCGGCTCGGCTCCATCGTCCACGGACTGCTGCACCGCGCACACTGCCCGGTCATCACAGTTCCCCTTGTGTGAACTCCGCGGTGACGACCACCCCGGCCGGGGAGGGGGAGCCCGGACAGGAGCTCTGCGGGTTGGCTGGGCCGGAGGCCGAGCGGCGTCTGACCGAGCACGGCCGCAACGAGGTGGCGGAGGCGCGCAGCGCGCCTTTGCACAGGCGCGTTCTTGCGCAGCTTCGCGATCCTCTGATCATGGTGTTGCTGGGTGCGGCAGTGCTGACGATCGTGATCGGTGACCACCCGGATGCGGTGGTCATCGGTCTGGTGATCGTCTTCAACACAACGGTGGGAGTCGCGCAGGAGATCCGTGCCGACCACGCCGTGGCGGCCCTGTCGGCCTTGTCGGCACCGAGCGCCCGCGTGCTGCGTGACGGCACCGCGCGGGAGGTTGCCGCAGCTGTTGTGGTGCCCGGCGATGTATTGCTGCTCGGCGAGGGCGACATCGTTGCTGCCGACGCCGGGCTCATCGAAGCATCCGCCCTTCTCATCGACGAGTCCATGCTCACCGGGGAATCGGTTCCCGTGCACAAGGACGCCGGGTCGCTGCTGGGCGCAGGGACTGTCGTGCTGCGCGGACGGGGCGTCGCGACGGTCACGGCCACCGGCGCCGCCAGCACGCTCGGCCGTATCGCCGCACTGCTTGACGGCACGCGCGAGCCGACACCACTGCAGCATCGTCTGGCCTCCCTGGGCCGCATCCTGGCCGCCACCACCCTGGGACTGTGCCTGGTGGTGTTCGCTCTCGGACTCGCACGCGGCTTGCCGGCCGGGACCATGGCCGTGACGGCGATCAGCCTGGCCGTCGCGGCGGTCCCGGAGTCCTTGCCGGCCGTCGTGACCCTCGCGCTGGCACTGGGCGCCCGTCGCATGGCGGCCCGGCACGCACTCGTACGCAGGCTCCCCGCCGTGGAGACGCTCGGCTCCGTGACTGTTCTGGCCACAGACAAGACGGGCACCCTCACTGAAGGTCGCATGGTCGTCCAGCACGTATGGACCCCGTCGGTCGCAGCGGACATCTTCGGAGTGGGATACGAACCACAGGGCGACGTCCAGGTCGACGGCAGGCAGCCGACACCCGCCGAGCTCGGCCCTGTCAGGGAGTTGCTGACCGTGGCGTCGTTGTGCAACGACGCCACTCTGCGGCCACCTCAGGGCTGCGCCGCCGATGAGGACCGGTGGACTGCGATCGGCGACCCCATGGAAGCCGCGCTCCTGGCAGCTGCGGCCAAAGTGGGCTGTGCGGATCAGGCGGGGATCAGCAGGCTGTACCCCAGGACGTGGGAAGCGCCGTTCGACAGCCTGCGCAAGCGCATGACCACGGTGCACCGAATGGCTTCGGGCGATCTGCTGGTGTGCTTGAAAGGGGCGCCGGAAGTGGTGCTCGACGCGACAGTGCTCGCCGACCGAAAGGACGTACTGATGGGCGCGCGACAGCAGGCGGCGATCCTTGCTTCCCGTGGCTTCAGGGTCCTCGCAGTCGCGTCCACCGAATGTCGGAACGAACCGAGCAGCGTGGCCATGGTTGAGACGGGCCTGCGACTGCTGGGCCTAGTCGCCATCAGCGATCCCCCGAAATCCGCGGCGGCCACCACACTCGCTGCCTGCCGCGCAGCGGGGATCACGCCAGTCCTCATCACGGGCGACCACCCGGCTACCGCCCGTGCCGTGGCCGCCCGGGTGGGACTCGTCGGCGCGGAGAGCGATGACGAGAAAGTGATCAGCGGCCCCGATCTGGTATCGGGGCGCATTGCCGACCTCACCATGGCGCGGGTGTTCGCCCGAACGGACCCACAGCAGAAACTGGACATCGTCGATGCTTGGCGTGCCCGAGGGGCGGTCACGGCGATGACTGGCGACGGAGTCAATGACGGCCCGGCTCTGCGCCGAGCCGACATCGGCGTGGCGATGGGCAAGCGGGGAACGGAGGTCGCACGACAGGCGGCCGACCTCGTCCTGACCGACGACAACCTGTCGACCGTGGTCGCGGCCGTGGAAGAAGGCCGACGCGTCTACGACAACATCCGGCGCTTCCTGGTCTACGGCCTGGCCGGCGGTACCGCGGAGATCCTCGTCATGCTGGCCGGCCCCTTTTTCGGGCTTCCGCTGCCGCTCAGGGCCGGTCAGATCCTGTGGATCAATCTGCTGACCCACGGTCTGACGGGTGTGGCCATGGGCGCCGAGCCAGCGGCCCCGGACGCCATGCGCAGGCCACCGAGGCCGTCCGGCCAGCACATCCTCGGCGCCGGAGCCTGGCAGCGTCTCCTCGTGCTGGCCGCGGTCGTCACTGCGGTCTGTCTCGCCGCAGGTGTTGTCGCACGCGCCTGGGACCTTCCGTGGCAGAGTGTCTTGTTCCTGTCGCTGCTCGGCGCGCAGCTCGGCGTTGTCCTGGGCCTGCGGACGCGCCTGTTGACCCGGCAGAACCTCTTCCTCCCCCTGGCTGTGCTCGCGTCCGCCCTGCTGGCGGTGGCAGCGTTGTACGTTCCGCCGCTGCGGTCGGTCCTGGAGACCGAGCCGCTCGGTTGGTCCGGGGCCGCTCTTGCGACGGCTGCCCTCATGAGCGGTTACCTGGCCGCTCGGATCACACGAAACGCATTCCGGCAAAAGGAGGCAGCGAAGGCGAAGTCATGAGACGGTGCGAGTCCGTCAAGAACCGCCTGAGGAGACGCCCCGTGCGCTCGGTTGCTGCTGGCCTGGCCTCCGCCGCAGTCAATAGCGCGGGCCGGGCGAGAGAGGACACCGACGTCTGGCCCACCGGCGGGCATCAACCAGCCCGCGCTCGCACAGACAGGCCAGGTGCTCGAACCTCCACCATCCTCGCTTCGCCCACCGCGAGCTGCCGCGCGATCGCCAGCCGGGCCGGGTCACAAGCGACCGGAACAAGGTGGCGGCCGGTGCCGGCCGCCACACCGGGTGACTGAATCGGTCACCGTCACATAGCGATGGCAGCGTGGAGCGAGGTGCCTTGGTGTTCAGCGAGGGCCGACACGGTAGGGCCGCATCATCTCGTTGTCCTCGTGTTCCAGCATGTGGCAGTGCCACACGTACTGTCCCGCCCGGTCGAAGGTGGCCTTGACCCGGGTGATGGCGTGCGGATAGGCGATCACCGTGTCCTTGAAACCGCTCTCCCCGGGCTCTGGAGGTCTTGCGCTGTGCCCGGTGCTCTGCCGGTCGACGACCTGGAACTGAACCTCGTGGATGTGGATCGGGTGGGCATCGGCGGTGGAGTTGTGTATTTCCCAGATCTCGGTCGCCCCGAGTGCCGGGTTCTCCGTGATGGGATCGCCCCATCCCATGGGGGTCGGGTTTCCGTGCCGGTCCACGGTGCCGAGCATCACCATTCGGGGGCCCACGCCCCGCAGGACCGCGGAGTTCTGCTCCTGCAGGGAGACTTGCCGCGTGTGGCTCGCTGGACCCAGTGGTTCGAACGGCGGAAGGGTGAGGTGAGCAGGGGGCACGGTCCTGTCAGGCGTAGTGAGCGGTCGTGCCACCGTGAATTTCATTACCTGTCCGGTGGTCCCGGGGGCCGCCGGCCGGAAGTCTGTGCCTGCTCTCCCGCCCCTGAACGGCTCGTCGGGGCCCTCGTTGATGAGGTACAGATCAGTTCCGACCGGGATCGAGGTGAAGTCGACGACGACGTCGGCGCGTTCGGCGGGGGCGGTGAGCAGTTGGTCGCGCTGCACGGGTGCGGGCAGGAAGCCTCCCTCCGAACCGATCTGCCAGAAGGGGAGCACCGGGTCTGCGGGACGAGGGGCCATCGGGTCTGTGACGATCTTCAGGATCAGGAAGCGTGCGTTGCAGCCGTTGAGGAACCGCAGGCGGTATCGGCGCGGCTCGACAGAGAGAGCGGGCCAGGTACGGCCGTTGGTCACCATCGTGTTGCCGAAGAACTCCGGGTTCCAGATGGGGGAGATGTCACTGTCCGGGATGTAGGGCCCGGTGAAGTGGTCGAATGATGCGCGGCTCGCCGGGTAGAACAGGCTACCGTCGGTCGAGAACGACCGGTCCTGAATGACGACCGGGATCTCGTAGTAGTGCCTTCCCGGGGGGTCGCCGAGTTTCGGCGCCGGCCCCGGAAGTACACCGTCCGGGAGGTCGGAGGGCCCGCCGCGCAGGAGGTAGAAGCCCGCCAGCCCCGCGTAGACGTTCAGCCGAGTGACCCCCAGGGCATGGTCATGGAACCAGGAGGTGGCGGCACGCTCCTGGTTGGCGTACTGGAATACGGCGGCTCCAGGCTCCCAGGCTGCGTCCAACTGGTTCTCGAAAATCGTCTTGAAGTGTTCATAGAAGGAGCCCACCCGTGCGTATCCGTCGGGGATGTCGGATGCGCGGGGTAGATACCACGCCTCGGGGTAGCCGTCGCTCTCCTGCGTGTTGTGCCCCCCGTGCAGGTGGGTCACGATCGGCACGGGTCCGGTATAGGGGCCGGCCGTCGAGGTGAAGGCCGGTCGCGTATCACGCCGTGAAATGCCGCCTTCGGGGTTGGCCCAGTGCAGTGTGGGGTCCACCGGCAGCAGGTGAGGCAGATGGTTGCCGTGGCGGTCGAGCAGCTGGTTCACCCACGTGACCCGTATGGCCCGGCCGAAGGTCGCCTCGACGGTGTGTGACGGGTAGGAGAAGCTTCCCGGATGCCGGGTCGACCCGTATCCCCACACCGTTGTGGCCGGCATACCGGCCGGCAGGAGCTGCTGCCGCAACTGCCGAACACCGATCGTGTAGTGGTCGACGCGTCCTGCCTCGTCTCTCTCGGCCCAGGGCATGACCGGCGGGACGGCGAGCTCGGTGACGTACTTGTCGATGCGCGTCGGGTCCAGTACACGGCTGGGGATCCCCGACCAGACCCGTGCGAAGGTAGACCCGGTGGGGATGAAGAGGCAGCTTCCGCAGACAAGGCCGGCCTTGATGAATTGTCGCCTTGTGGCCATCTGAGTCCTCCTGGAAACGTCCCCCCATCGGCTGCAGTCCCAGAAACCGTTCCAGTGTTTCCGACACAACGAAGAAGAGCCACTCGGAACGTCGAGGGCCGAGGTCTTCGTGCAGGCGCAGCGTTTCAGCTCGCCCGGCTCTCCACGCCGTGGGGTTCACAGCGCATGGTTTACGACGGTGGCGACAGTCGGCTTGATCAAGGAGACTGGTACGGCCCGGCCGGGGTTCAGTAGCAGCGCTGTCACGACACTGCCCCCACAGCGTAGAAGTCGCGTGTTCACTCCGCCGGAGGGAACTGCACCCAGTCGATACCCCTGCTGGTCGCGACCGCCCGCACGGCGGAGCCGGACCGGCTGTTGTGGGACGCAGTGCCTGGAGGGAACTTCAGCCAAGTTCCATGCGCACGTCCACGACGCCTTCCACCGCGCGAATGGCCCGAGCCAGAAGTGGCACCAGGGAACGGTTCCGGAGAGCTCCCCGCAGGGTGACGACACCATCCAGCACAGAGAATTCCACCCGGTCCGAGGGAGAGAGTCCGGCGACAACAGCGGATCGGATCTCCTCGTCGATCTCCTCGTCCGAGCGCAGGAACACCTTCAACAGGTCGCTGCGGCTCACGACGCCCTCCAGCATGCCGAGATTGTTCACGACGGGCAGTCGTTTCACTCGCTTGCGCGCCATGATGCGGGCGGCCTCGTCGAGCGTGGCGTCAGGGTGGACGGTGACGGCCGGACTCGACATCAGCTCCTCGGCCAGCACCGCGTCGGCCTTTGACGCCTCCTCCAGCTGGTCGGGCAGCTTCGGGGCGTCCTGCCGGAATTCCTCCTTCGGCAGCAGGTCCGCCTCGGAGACGACCCCGACGACGCGGCCCTCGCCTTCGAGGACTGGCACGGCGCTGACTTTCCATTGATGCATCAGCTCGACGATTTCCTTGTACGAGGCCTCGCGGCCGATGGCCACAGCGGTGTGGGTCATGACGTCGCTGACGGTGTACCGGAATGCAACCATGGGGTGCTCCTCGGGCGTGACTCTTGGGTGGTGGCAGGGCGGCGTGCTCACACAAACCCGCCGCTGCCGTGAGGGGCGTAGAGATCGAGCAGACGGATCCGAGTGGCCTGCAATCGGTGGGCGAGTACCTGCCCGACCCAGTGGCCGATGGCCGAGCCGAAGGCGGGGTCCGCGTCCATCATCATGCGTACGGTCGTCGCGTCGAACTCATGGGTACGGACAGGTGTCATGGCCTCTGCGCCGAGGTGCCAGATGTAGGGCTCGAACAGCCAGGCCCAGCCGACCAGTTCGCCGGAGCCGAGGCTTTCGATCGCTGCCGGGGGGCTGCCGGGTACGCGGATGTCCAGCGTGACGGTGCCCGAGCGCAGGATCCAGAAGCGGTCTGCGTGGTCTCCTTCTTGGAAGAGGCGGGTTCCCTGGGCGAAATTGACCTCCTGCCCGATCTGCATCAGGCGGGCACGGTACTGAGCAGGCAGGGCTGCGGTGATGCGAGTCGGAGAAGCGCTCATCGGTGGCCTCCTCTGTAGCCTCCGGCTTCAGCATCGCCGGACAGCCGGTTCACGGACATGGGTCCACCGGGCCCTCCCGAGGTCCCGTCCGGCCCTGGGCTGGAGAGCTCATCTGACGGATCTGCTGGCCGAGGTCACTCCTTGCACCCGATTGCGAGATCTGATCAGACGGCTCCGTGAGCGTCCCCCATCAGATTCTTCTCGATGTATCGACGGACATCTACGACGAGTGAGCTGAGGTGTCCTGAGAGTTCCGCCTTCGGCGCGGCGGGCGCCCGTATGGTGCGGGCCCCGGGCGGCAGTGCGGCGAGGTCGGTCATGAACCTTCGCCGGGCCGTGTCCAGCTCTGCACGTTCTGAAACGCGTCGCCCCTCCCGCATGACCGACTCAAGCAGCGGGACGCCATCCGGCGGCGGCTGCTCGTCGACGAGGGCTATGAGATCCGCGTATCCCGGTCTTCGGAACACCTGCTTGCGCCCCGGCGCCGTCACCTTGGCCGAGGACAGTTTCATCACGGGTCGGCTGTCGTACTCGACCAGCTTGTATGCGGAATCCAGGTAGGGGGCATCTGCGCAGACGCCGATCCGGGTGCCGACCGCGTACGTATCGATGGGCGCTTCGGAGCGGACCAGGCTGTCCACGGCGAACTCGTCGAGACCACCGCTCGCCACGATCCGTGTCTTCCGGAGGCCGGCGGCATCGAGGATGGTCCGCGCCTGTACGGCCAGGGCTCCGAGGTCACCGCTGTCCAGCCGGATGGCGCACCCCGGGCCGAGGCCCAGATCGCGCAGTACACGCGCTGCTGTCGCCACGCCTCTCACAGTGTCGTAGGTGTCCACGAGAAACGTCACAGGGCCCGGATGGGACCGGGCGAAGGCCCGGAACGCGTCCTCCTCGGTACCGAACGCTTCGATGTATGAGTGGGCCATCGTGCCGACAGCGGTCAGGCCCTCGGAGTGAGCCGCCGCCACATTGCTGGTTCCGGCGAAGCCGACCATGGCACCCAGCCGGGCGGCCTGGTGTCCGGCTTCGATGCCATGAGTGCGGCGCAGGGAGAAGTCCACGACCGGGTGTCCGTCCGCGGCCAGGACACACCGGGCACATTTGGAGGCGACGGAGGTCTGGTGGTTGAGCTGGTTGAGTACGTAGGTTTCGACGAGCTGGGCCTGAGGGAGGGGTGCAGTGATTTCCAGCAGGGGTTCTCCGGCCAGCACGATGTGCCCTTCGGGTACTGCCCGGACTTCGCCTCTGAATTCCAGGCCGAGCAGCGGTGCCAGATCCTCGGGCTGCCGTCCCAGCACGGAGGCGAAGACGTCCACGTCATCTGCGTCCACATGATAGGCGGAGAGGAAATCGAGGACCGAATCCAGCCCGGCACAGACAAGGAAACCTCGGTCCGGCGGCAGAATGCGCACGAACAGACTGAACGTCGCCGAACGTGTCATGCCCTCGCTCAGATACGACTGAGCCATCGTGACCTCGTAGAGGTCGGTGCTCGTTGCATTCGACATCGACGGCACCTTCCTCCCCGTCGCGTCATCCCTTACGGGTCTGCCGCCTGGCCGCCGCGCGCTCGCGCCGCACCACCCCGCACTCCTCCCTCCACTATCGGCCTCCTGCGTCTCGTGGGCCAGCCGGACGCCGAGGTGGCAACCAGCATCGCCGAGTCTCTTCTGCCGCTGCCGAAGAGCACGTCGTGCGTGCGGACCGGCCGGACCACGAAGGGGGGCCGAACGTTCCGTATTCGGGCCGAACCGGTCCTCACGAACGACCGCGCTCCAGTGCGACTGTGAGGGCAGGTACTTCTTGCCCGGTCGAGTGGAAGGCGGTGGAAGTGATGAAGTTGCTCCTGGTCGCGGGTGTGGACGGATCGGAGACCAGCCTGCGGGCAGTCGACTGGGCCGTCGATGAGGCGGCTCTTCATGGGCTGCCGCTGCGGCTGGTGTACGCGTCCAGGTGGGAGCAGTACGAGGGCGCCGCGCCGGCGCTCAGCCTGGGCCGCCCTTCGGAGCAGGCGCTCGCCGACAGCATCGTCGAAACTGCTGCTGAGCGTGCCCGTTGCCGTCATCCGGACGTCGACGTCTCGGTCGAGGTGACGCCCGAGGAGGCGGTGATCGCCCTTTTGCGCGAGGGACGCAATGCCGAGGCGCTGATCATCGGGGAGCGAGGCCGTGGCGGGCTCACCGGACTTCTGCTCGGCTCGGTCAGCCTGGCCGTGGCTGCCCGGGCCCCTTGTCCCGTCGTCGTCGTGCGCGGTGACAGGGCCGGAGTCGCAGGCGCGCACGGGCGGATCCTCGTGTGTATCGGGGAACCGGACAGGGGAGGGGCGGCGGTCCGGTTCGCCTTCCACGAGGCTGGGGCGAGGGGCTGCGAGCTGGATGCCGTACATGCCTGGCGCTGTCCCTCGCGCGACCGCGCCGACCCCCGGCGTACTGCCAGTGAGCACCTGTACCACAAGGAACGTGCGGCGACCCTGATCGACGAAGCGGTGGCCGAGTCCGTACGCGATCACCCGGCGGTCCGGCTGCACTCGGCGGCGGTCGAGGGAACGGCCGCAAAAGTGCTGGTCCGGCGCTCGGCCGCTGCGGACCTGATCGTTGTCGGAGCGCATCGCCGCCGCGGCCACCTCGGACTCCAGCTCGGCCGAGTTGCTCATACCTTGCTCCACCACGCCGACTGTCCGGTGGCTGTCGTACCTCTGGCGGCTCGTTCGTGCGAGACGCCTCGCCTCACTTCCTGAGTTGCGACGCGTGGTCGGGGACGTACGTCTGAAGGTTCCTCGGCGGTCGTTGGTACCCGGTGGCTGGAGGCCGCCGAGGCAGTTCGATCACCGGCGGAGCGACTGCTTCGTACGGCACGGTCGACAGGAGATGGGCGATCATGTTCAGCCGGGCCCGGCGTTTGTCGTCGCTCTCGACGACGTACCACGGAGCCTCCATGATGTCGGTATGGACGAACATTTCGTCCTTCGCCCGCGAGTAGGCCTCCCATCGGGTGATCGACTCCAGGTCCATCGGCGAGAGTTTCCACCGGCGGGTGGGATCCCGCAGCCGACGTCGGAACCGCTCCTCCTGCACCGCGTCACTCACCGAGAACCAGTACTTGCGCAACAGAATGCCGTCCTCCACCAGCATCCGTTCGAAGATCGGGCACTGGCGAAGGAACCGTTGGTATTCCTCCATGGTGCAAAAACCCATGACGCGCTCGACGCCCGCGCGGTTGTACCAACTCCGGTCGAGCAGGACCACTTCCCCCGCGGCTGGAAGATGCTCGGCGTAGCGCTGGAAATACCACTGGCCGCGCTCGCGTTCGGTGGGCCGCGGCAGAGCGACGATGCGTGCCACTCGGGGATTGAGGTGTTCGGTGACGCGTTTGATCGTGCTCCCTTTGCCCGCCGCGTCACGTCCCTCGAACACCACGACGAGCCGTGCGCCTTCGACGCGTACCCACTCCTGGAGCTTCACGAGCTCGGTCTGGAGCCGGTACAGCTCTCGCTCGTACAGCGAGCGCGGCAGCTTTCCGGGCTCCCCCGAGCCTTTCCTGTCCGACATGGGATGACGTTATGGAGGAGACCATGCCTGAAGTCAAGCGACAGCGCCGAACGGGCTTCGCTGCCGTGGCCGTAGGGCTGGTGGGTGTGATGCATCCGCCCGTGGCCGGGGGCGCCGGGTGACCCGGGGCGCGGAATCGCTCTGGCGTAGGAGATGGCTGTGCGAAAGGGAACGTACACGTCGAACGCAGCCAGTTCGCGCCTATCGGCTGCCGGCGGAACCCACGTGCAGCGCCATTTCTTCCGCGATCCGCTCGGCGAGCGGTTCCACGATGGCTGCGACGGGTGCTGACAGGCCGATGCCCAGGCTGCTGTTGGCTCCCTCGACGGCGTAGACGACCAGTTGTCCGGGTAGGCGGTCCAGTTCGCGGGCGAGTTCGACGGCGTCGCCGAGCCCGAGCCCGTGGGAACTCGTCGCACTGCCTGTCTGCGACAGCTGCCCATTGTCCAGTTTCAGGCGATGTAGCCGACCGGGATGCCCGGGGTGTGCGTGTGCGGCGTCCACCACGATGGCGAGGTCGGCGTCTTCCCACAGGGCGATCAGTCGGGCGGGGTCGCCGTCGCACACCAGAAGGGCGGTCCCGCTCGGCAACGGTCGTTCCTCGGCCCGTTTTGCCATCTGGGCCACGACGGCCCAGCCCACACCGTCGTCGTGGCGGAACTCGTTCCCGACGCCGATGACGGCGATCCGCGTAGTGAGGTTCACGCACTTGCCCCTTCCCGCCGGACGGGCTCGCCAGTTGTACCGGGTCCGCGTGGGGTCCGTTCGGGGTGACGGACGCAGCCACCTGGACCACGCAGGGGCCGGTCGGCCCATGCCGGGCCGCAGGTCCGTGCGCATACTGGCCGGGAAGGCATCATCGGCGGCGTCGGGAGGTTGGCGATGGCGGACGACGGCGGCACGGCCGCGGTGATCGACAAGGACGGCCTGGATGCGCTGATCACGGTCCTGGCCGGGCGTGGCCGTACGGTCGTGGGACCGACCGTACGCGACGGGGCGATCGTCCTGTCCGAGATCTCCGGTGGTGCGGAACTCCCCTACGGCTGGGGAGTCGAGTTGGAGGCAGGCGTCTACCGGTTGCGTGCCCGCGAGGACGGCGCCGTGTTCGCGCACAGCGCGGGCCCTCAGTCCTGGAAGACGTTTCTGCACCCGCCGCGGGAGCGGCAGTGGACAGCCGATCGCGGTGCCGACGGCGAGCTGGTGGTGACTGAGGACCGGACACCGTCGTCGTCGTACGCGTTCCTCGGCGTGCGCCCCTGCGACCTGCGGGCAATCGAGATCCAGGACCGGGTGCTGACCGGCGGGATGTACAGCGACCCGGCGTACCGTGGGCGTCGTGAGCGGGCCTTCCTGGTGGCGGTGGAGTGTACCGAGCCGGGTGCCACCTGTTTCTGCGTGTCCATGGGCACGGGGCCGGCCGTGGGGCCCGGCTACGACCTGGCGCTGACCGAGGTGCTCGATTCCGACGGCCACCGCTTCCTGGTGCGGACCGGGAGCGAGGAGGGAGAGTCGGTCCTGGCCGAGCTGCCCCACCGCTCCGCCGACACCGCGACCCGGACCGCGGCGAGTGAGCGTGTCGCCGACGCGGCGGATCGCATGGGCCGCAGCATGCCGCTGGTGGACCTGCAGGTGCTGATGCGCGAGACCCTTACGGCCGAGCGCTGGGACGACGTCGCGGCCCGCTGCCTGACATGCGGAAACTGCACCATGGTCTGCCCGACCTGCTTCTGCACCACCACCGAGGACGTCACGGACCTCACCGGAGACCACGCCGAGCGGTGGCGGCGCTGGGAGTCCTGCTTCGACCTGGATTTCTCCCATCTGCAGGCGGGTCCGGTCCGTAACTCCCCGCGTAGTCGCTACCGGCAGTGGGCCACCCACAAACTCGGCACCTGGTACGACCAGTTCGACAGCTCCGGGTGCGTCGGCTGCGGGCGCTGCATCGTGTGGTGCCCGGTCGGTATCGACATCACCGAGGAGGCCCATGCGCTGAACCTGGAACGGGAGGCCGCCCGGCAGGAGATGGGGGAGGGCCCGCCATGACCGTTGTTCGCCACGGGTTTCTCGGGGCCCTGTCGCCTGGCCACCGCGAGCGGCTGGTCATGTTCGCCCACGATGTCTCCTTCCCCGGTGGCACCCGCATCTTCGAGGAGGACGGCGTCGCCGACCGGTTCTGGATCATCCGTTCCGGGCTCGTCGCGCTCGACGTCCACGTCCCGGCCCGGCGCGAGGCAGTCCTGGAGACCCTTGGTGAAGGCGATCTGCTGGGCTGGTCCTGGTTGTTCGAGCCCTACCGCTGGCACCTCGGCGCGCAGGCCCGCAGCACCGTTTCGGCGTCCGAGTTCGACGCGGCGCGGGTCCGAGCTGCGTGCGAGGAGGATCCGTCGTTCGGCCTGGCGTTGACCAACTGCGTTGCGCAGGTGATCGCACGGCGGCTGAAGTCCACCCGCATCCGTCTGTTGGATCTGTACGGGCCCCCCGACGTCGGTGAGTCGTGATGACGGCTTCCGCGCCATTGACTGCTCGGCCGGGAGCTGTCCCCATTCCGTACCGGGTGGTGGAACGCGAGGCCGAGACGCCCGACGCCGCCACGATCGTCCTGGAACCGGTCCGCTCGGCCCTGCCCCCTTTCGTTCCTGGGCAGTTCGCGATGGTGTACGCCTTCGGTGTCGGCGACATCCCGTTGTCGGTCTCCGGGATCGATGGGCACCGGCTGACGCACACCGTCCGCACGGTCGGAGCGGTCTCCGGCGCGCTGCACGGGCTGCGGCGTGGTGACACCGTCGGAGTGCGCGGTCCGTTCGGCACCGGCTGGGAACTCCCCGCCGCAGCCGGGAACGACCTGCTCGTCGTGGCTGGAGGTATCGGTCTGGCGCCGCTGCGCCCGCTCGTACGCGACGCGCTCGCCGCACCCGAGCGGTACGGACGGCTGAACGTTCTCATCGGAGCGCGCACGCCCCACGAGCTGCTCTACGGCGAGGACGTTCGCGGCTGGCAGCCGGCTGCCCGGGTCTTGACCGCCGTGGACCGCGCGGACCCGCTGTGGCAGGGCGACGTGGGTGTCGTCACGACCCTGCTCGACCGGGCCGCCTTCGGCCCCGGGGCGTCGGCGGCGTTCATCTGCGGCCCCGAGCCGATGATCCGGGCCACCGCCGGCGAGCTGGTGCACCGCGGCGTCGATCCGGGGCTGATCCGGGTCTCGCTGGAACGCAATATGCACTGTGCCACCGGCCACTGCGGGCACTGCCAGCTCGGCCCCCTCCTGCTCTGCCGCGACGGCCCCGTCGTCAGCTGGACCAAGGCCCAACCCCTTCTCATGGTCAGGGAGTTGTGAAATGACCGCGAGCGAACACCTGAAACTCGCCGTCTGGAAGTTCGCTTCCTGCGACGGATGCCAGCTCACCTTGCTGGACTGCGAGGACGAGCTCCTCGGCATCGCCGAGAGGGTGGAGATTTCCCACTTCCTGGAAGCTTCCAGCTCCGACGCGCCGGGCCCGTACGACCTGTCGCTGATCGAGGGATCGGTCACCACCCGGCAGGACGCCGACCGGATCCAGCACATCCGGGCCGCCTCCAAGCGGTTGGTGACCATCGGGGCGTGCGCGACCGCGGGGGGCGTCCAGGCGCTGCGCAACTACGCGGACGTCGCCGACTTCCAGGCTGCTGTCTATGCCAGACCGGACTACATCGAGACGCTCGCCACCTCCACACCCATCAGCGCCCATGTCCCGGTGGACTTCGAGCTACGCGGCTGCCCCATCGACCGTGGCCAACTGGTGGAGGTCATCACCGCCTACCTGGCCGACCGTAAACCGGACGTCCCCGCGCACAGTGTCTGCTTCGAGTGCAAGCAGCGCGGCACGGTCTGTCTGACGGTGGCCCACGGCACGCCCTGTCTGGGGCCGGTCACCCACGCCGGATGCGGTGCGCTCTGCCCCGCGTATGGGCGTGGCTGTTACGGCTGCTTCGGCCCGTCCAACTCGACCAACTTCCCCTCGTTCATCCCCCTCCTGCGCCGCGATGGCATGGACACTCTCGACGTGGTGCGGGTGCTGCGCACCTTCAATACCGCCGCTCCTGAGTTCGACGCGGCCTCCCGGAAGGAACTGGAAGGATGACCCACCGCGGCTCAAGGGTGTTGCACGTCGGATCGCTCGCCCGCGTCGAGGGCGAGGGCGCACTGTACTTGCGCATGGACGGCGCCGAGGTTGCAGAGGCCCGGCTGGCGATCTACGAACCGCCACGCTTCTTCGAGGCATTCCTGCGCGGACGCTCCTACACCGAGCCGCCCGACATCACCTCCCGGGTGTGCGGGATCTGCCCGGTCGCGTACCAGCTGAGCGCCTGCCGAGCGATCGAGGACGCCTGCGGTGTCGTCGTGGAAGGACAGTTGGCCGCGTTACGGAGACTGCTCTATTGCGGTGAGTGGATCGAGAGCCAGACGCTGCACATCCACCTCCTCCACGCGCCCGACTTCCTCGGCTGCGACAGCGTCATCGACATGGCCCGCACCCGACGTGCCGACGTCGAACGCGGCCTTCGGCTCAAGCAGGCCGGCAATGCGATCATGGAGCTGCTGGGCGGCCGGGCGATCCACCCGGTCAATG
Organism: Streptomyces sp. NPDC002958; assembly: GCF_055563255.1. Lineage (NCBI taxonomy): Bacteria > Bacillati > Actinomycetota > Actinomycetes > Kitasatosporales > Streptomycetaceae > Streptomyces > Streptomyces sp. NPDC002958. The sequence continues at coordinate 53,241 of NZ_JBVHDS010000016.1, forward strand.
TGCAACTCGGTGGCTTCCACCGCATCCCGACCACGGCCGAACTGCGCCCGCTGGCCGAGCGGTTGCACCGGGCTCGCGACGACGCGGCCGAGACCGTGCGTTGGGTGGCCGGCTTCGAGTTCCCCGATGCCGGCTGCGACAACGACCTGTTCGCCCTGTCCGAGCCCGGCACCTACGCCATCGAGTCCGGCACCCCGACCGTCATGGCCGCGCCGCACACCGCCGGCCTTCCCCCCCGAGTCCGACCGCGCGCTGCCCACCCGTACCTTCGGGGTCCACGATTTCGGCGCCCACGTCACCGAGAGCCAGGTACCCCACTCCACCGCCCTCCACTCCCTGCTGGACGACCGCCGCCATCTCACCGGCTCACTCGCCCGGTACGCCATCAGCGGCCGCTGGCTGTCCCCGATCGCCCTCCAGGCCGCCCACGATGCCGGACTCGGCGACCCCCGGCAGGGCACTGTCTGTCGAAACCCCTTCCGTAGCATCATCGTCCGGGCGGTTGAGGTGCTCTACGCGGCCGACGAGGCACTGCGGATCATCGACGCCTACGAACCCCCGCCGCGCCCCTATGTCGACGTGCCCTCACGAGCCGGTACCGGGCATGGGGCGACCGAGGCGCCGCGCGGTCTCCTGTACCACCGCTACACCCTCGACTCCGAAGGGACCGTCACCGACGCCGGCCTAGTCCCGCCGACCGCGCAGAACCTCGGCGCGGTCGAGGAGGACCTCCGCCGCATCGTGCAGGAACGCCTGGGAGACGGCGACCCCACCGACGCGGAGCTGACCACCCTGTGCGAACGGGCGATCCGCAATCACGACCCGTGCATCTCATGCTCGGCCCACTTCCTCGACCTCACCTTCGAGCGAACCTGAAAAGCGAACGAGGGGTGTGTGAATAGCGCGCCGGCTCACCGGTCCGGCGTCGGCCGCCGCGCCGACGTAGCTCGTTGCGCCCGTACTGCAACAGCCGCCCCTGCACCTCGGTGCAGGTCAGCGTTCGCGAACTGCGCAGACCGCAGGGGAGTGCGGCACGGCACGCATCGGGGCCACGTGCATCCGGAGCGCATTGGACATCGGGCGGAAGTGCCACGGCCGACTGTTGTGCAGTGGCGGTGCCACGACTCCGGCTGAGCCCTGCAGAAGCGGCTCTTCCAGGGGCAGGGACCGCTCGGCCATGGCGGATCTCTTCCTGCCCACCAGCCAGGGCGGCTGCTTTCGACGCCCGTTCAACCGGACGCGGCAAGGTCACCCGACGCGGAGTCGGTGCTTCCGGCGCGGAGCAGCTGGTTTCCGAGGTCGATCAATGCCCGGCCGGCGGCGTACTCGTCGCCGATCTCGGGAACGGGCGTGTCGTGAGGGTTGCGCTGGGCGGAGGCGCGACTCCGAAGGGTGGTGTCACCGGTGTCGAGGACGGCGTGAACCTTGGTGAGGTCACCTTCCTCGAAGAGGTCCAGACGCACGCTCCACTGCTTGCTGTGTGGCTTCTCGGTGCTGGTGTGCTGGGTCATGGCCAAGACTTCCTTCCGCTGAATGGTCCAGGCTGCCGGGGACGCGGCCGCTGTCGGCACCCACGCCGGCAGAAGCACACGACCGACTCGCATTCGGCGCGACAACGGTCCTTCTCGACTTGCTCCGGCCTCCATACTGCGCCGTGTGAGCCGTGCCGGACTTGGGCCTACTGGCCCACAGGGCGTGCCGGACGGGGGTCCGTGGCCGCCGCCCCAACGAGCACGCCGCCAGCCAGCACGAGCGCCGCTTCGAACTCGTCGACCTCGACCCCTTCCGCTACACAACGGACTTTGCCGACCACATACCCCACGCCAACAGCTGCACCGTGCGCCATCTGCGGCGCGTCGCGCCGCTCAAGCTCGTCGAAATGACCGCTGGCGGCTCCTGGCGGAATGCGCCCATGGCCCTCGACATCCCCGAAGGTCATGCCGGCACTGCACTCAACAAGCTCCGCCACCAGTTCGGCGGCAGCGACTTGTGGACACGCTTCGAAGTTGCCGAGCAGCTCGCCCTGTATCTCGACACCCTGCCTTGGCGCGTCGACTACGCCCGCCGTCGAAACGTGCTTGCCACCTGGCAGATGCCCGCACTGACTGGGCCACACTCTGCGAGGGCCTGCCTCAGGCAGACTGGCTCACCGCGCAGTACGGCACGGCCCTCAGGTGCCGCTCGCGACCGCGGTGCCGACCCCGATGCCCTCGACGCTGGCCTCCCCCGGAGTGACGGGGTGGCGCAGCAAAGTGCCGTGTCCGTCGAGCCATGCGGTGGTCCGGTCGCCAGCTTTAAGGTCCGCCGGCACCGCTGTCTCTCCTGTCCGGACAGTGCCATCGGGCGTCGTCCACCGCACCGTTGCCTGGACCTTGCCGCCGCCCACACCCGGGGAATCGATACCGATCACGGCCGGCGGATTCTCGGTCAGAACCACCGACACGCTGTGCCATCCCTGACTTTGTTCGTGAGCCCCGGCGTCTCCCGCTTGCGCGGCGGCCAGTCCAGCACTCGGAGCCGCCACGGCGATCAGCACCGCTGTGGCCAGTACGAGCCAGGATCCGCGACGTCCGAACCACGCCTGAGCGGGTTGCGCCGCCAACGCCAGAAAACCGTGCTGAAAGGCATCGCGCGCCCCCCTTTCGGTTGTCTCTCAACCGTCCCACGTTTCTGCTACCGCAAAGAGGGGCCGAACGGCCGGCTTGTGCCGTACACGCTGGAAGCGCGGGCGCGGGCCCGTTCCCCCTGGCGCGCCCGCGGGCTGCGCGTCACGATGGGTGGGTCGGACGCCACGCCGGACCACAGCGTGGAGGGCACCATGAGCGACACAGGTGCCGCAGAGGCCGGTCCGCGTGTTCCTGCTCGACGATGCCGGCACCGCCGACCACGCCCTGGCACAGGTACCGGCACTGCGTCCGGACCTGCCGCTGGGACGGTCATCGACCGGACCGCGGTCCTCACGGGGCATCGCGAAGAGCGACGCAGTGTGCACGCGGAATGGTTGGGCGAGCAGCGCGTCCCGATTACGCCGCTCGGCGCGCATCCGGCACGGTCAAGGAGTCGCGCAGATGGACGCTACGAAGTGCCCCAACTGCTTTTCCGGGAGATGCCGGGCGAGGTCGGCTTCGGTGATCATGCCGGCCAGCCGGTGCTCGTCGATGACCGGCAGCCGCTGGGTCCGGTGCTCCTCCATGGCGTGCAATACCTGCTCCGTGCCCGAACGGAGGGACCGAGACCGTGTGATCAGCACTGCTTCGCCGGTGGCTCACCGGGGCACGGACCCCGGTGAGCCACCGGCGCCAGGCGACGAGAGGGCCGGTCGGGTGCCTGGGTAACCAGTGCGGACGAGGTTCTCGTGGCGCCCCATGGAGACGATTCGGCGGTGCTCTCATCCGGTGTGCCGGTCAGGTCCGGCGCGGTGGTCCGCGCGTCGCGAGCTGAAGGTCAGACCGAGCCAGCACGCCCAGCCGATGGGTTGCAGCGCCCAGTAGCTCGCCGTCCGGTAGAGCAGCGTGAGCGCGATTGCCTGGTCGGTGCGCAGCCCGTACAGCGCGAGCAGCGCTGTCAGGCCGGCCTCCACCACACCGAGACCGCCCGGCGTCAGCCGCAGGCTGCCCGTCATCTGGGTGAGCGTGTATGCCACTAGGATCCCGCGCCAGGGAACGCCGATGCCCAGCGCCCACGCGCAGGTGAGGAGGCAGGCCGCGTCGCACGCCCAGTTAGTTGAGCAGCGCGAACGTGAAGGGCCGCCACCATGGGCGCAGCCCCGGTCGAACGGCATGGACGTGCCGGACGAGGGCAAGCAGGCCGTCCTCGATGTCCCGCAGCTGCTGGGAACGTACCCCGAGTCGCCGCCAGAACCGGCGGCGTACCCTGCTGGGGCGGCGGGAGTCCACCAACGCCCTGCTGCCCGAGGAACGGCATTCCGTGGCCGTCCATGAATCGGGACACGCGCTCATGGCGGCCCTGTGCGAGCACGCCGACCCGGTCGCCAAGGTCACCATCCTGCCCTCCGGGCCTTCGCTGGGTGTCACTGAGCAGTTCCCGGAGGCCGAGCGGCACCTGTACAGCGAGGGCCATCTAACCGACCTGCTGACCGTCCGGCTGGGCGGCCGTGCGGCCGAGCTGGTCGTCTTCGGCGAGGGTTCGACCGGTGCCGCCGACGACCTGGCCAGCGCCACCCAGCTCGCCGCCCGCATGGTTCGCGAGTTCGGCCTGTCCCCGGCCCTCGGCCCCATCGGATACGGCTCCGGAGCCCCCGCTACCTCGGCGGCGAGAGTACTGAAGAGACACTGCACCGGCCCTATTCCGAGCAGACCCAAAGCATCGTCGACGAGGAGACCGCCCGCCTGCTGCGGGAGGCCGAGGAACGCGCGGGGGCTCTGCTGCGCGACCATCGGGAGGCGCTGGACACCCTTGCCGGTCTGCTCACCACTCGCGAGACCGTCGACGGATCCGTGGTCCTCGACGTACTTCATCAGCACGAGCGGCCGGACGGCCACCCCGCGGCGGAAGGGAAGCCGACGCCCTCCCCGTGACGCCGCGGCGACGCTCGCAAGCAAGAAGGAGGCGACCATGGAGGAGCAGCAGCCGGGGGTAGTCCACGGTGAGCAGGAGGTCTTGGCGCGGACTGTCGCCGTCGTGATGCGCACCGCTGTGGTCACGATCGATGTCGACGAAACCGTGCTTGTGGCCTGGGAGTTGCTGGAGCGATCCGGCTCCCGGCACCTTCCGGTCGTGCGGACGGCCGCTGTGCCGGCCTGCTGGACAGGGCAGACGTGGTGGTCGCCTGTGCAGCTCCGGCCGCCTCGCTGTCCGGCCTGCGCGTGGGCGACCTCCTGCCCGCCCGCAGGTCGGCGCTCGTACATGTCGAGCAGACCGTACTCCACGCAGCCGACCTCATGAGCTGTACCGAAGTCGACGCCCTGCCGGTGCTGGAGGAAGACGGGCGTCTCGCCGGGGTGCTGACCGCAGCCGACGTCGTCGCGGCCCTCGCCGGTCGTTCGGTGCAGAAGGAACCCGCCGACACGCGGCCGCGGGCTCCGTGCACGGTGTTGCCTGGGCTCCCGCCTCGGCGGGGCTACCGTGGAACGGCGGTGCCCTGACCGCCCATTACTGAGCTGAGGCGCTCTTACCGAGGTGACACCTGGTAAGGCTGTCCTGGTGTCATCTGACGTCGGCAGGTCCGTCCGGGCCCGGCCCCGAGCACGCCGACGAGGTCCCGCGCTTCCTCATTCGCCCGCCTGCGGTCTCAGGTGTCAGTTCCCCGTCGATGGCCTGGCGGCGCGTGCGCCCTGCGCGGCACGCCCTGGCGCTGGGCTCGACGCAACCCGCGCTGCTGCGGACGCGGGTCCGTGCCAGGTGTGGTACCAGACCGCGCCGGTACAGGCGTTGACATGCAACATGCCAACGATGTCGCTGACGCCGGTCTGGTGGCGGGCGGGCATCATCCCGTAGGCGGCGTTCCACATCATGGCCGGGCCGAACTTCACCTGCACGCTGCCGCTGCCCGGATCGATGAAGACCTTGGTGGCGCCCTTTCCGTCAGGCGTGAGGAATTCGGCGTAGTAGCCGTTGCTGAACTCCATGACTTCTCCGACACGCGGGTCCCATCGGTCGGCGAAGCGTCCGGCCGCACGCTCAGCGCCGTCCAGGTTGCGTACCGGTCCGTCGCGGGAGACTGCGCCCATCTTCGCCAGCGGGCCGGATCACCCGACGTCACTGTCGGCGGCCCACACGATCGAGGCGATCAGCATCACCACCGCCGCAACCAGCAGGGTGAGCGGCAGCCAACGGCCCCGCAGCCTGGTTACCGGGGTCCCGGCCGGTGGGCGGCGAGACGTTTGCGTGCCTCGGTGTAGGCTTCCGCATCGATCTCGCCGGAGGCGAAGCGGCGGTCGAGGATCTCCTCTGGCGTGTCTCTCGGTGTTTTTCGGTGTTCCGTGGCGTCGTGGCGACCGGCCGAGTGCTGCGTCAGGCGCAAGACCGCCCACACCGCAAGGCCGATCAATGCGATCCACAGCAGGGGTATGAGGGCCATCCAGGCCCAGCCACCATTCCAGTACATCACCGTGGCTCACCTCCTGGGGTCTCTTCCACTCTCCATGCGTACCGGTAGTAGTGCGCCAGTGCCCATTGGTCTCGCTCCTCGGTCCGTTCGGGCCCTCTGGTGTCCACACGGTGGCTGTTCGGTCCCTCGTCGGTCACCCCAGGGCCGGAGGCGGTCCGGCCAGCCGCATCCGGTCGGGCCGTACAGCGGCAGCCGTGACCTGACCATTGACCTTCTCGCAGCGAGGGCTCAAGTGGTGGCTCCTTTTCGCCGGCATGCGTACGGGATACGAAGAATCCACACTGGCTTCAAGGAGGTCCGATTCTGGGCGTGCCCGAACCTATGGGCTCTGCCCGCGTAGATTCTGAGGCTCGAAGGAGACGGCTATGACCATTGCACGGGAGATCATGCACGCCGGTGCAAACTGCATCCAGGAGAACGAGACGCTGGAGGACGCGGCGCGCCGGATGAGTGAGCTGGACGTCGGAGCCCTCCCGGTCTGCGGGCCGGACGACAGGCTCCACGGGATCATCACCGACCGCGACATCGTGGTGAAGTGCCTCGCCAAGGGCAAGGACCCGAAGAGCATGACCGCAGGCATGCTCGAGCAGGGCAAGCCGATCAGCATTGACGCCGCGGCCGACACGGATGACGTTCTGCGGACCATGGAGGAGCACAAGATCCGGCGGCTGCCGGTCATCGAGAACCATCGCCTGGTCGGCATGATCAGCGAGGCGGACCTCGCGCGTCGCCTGCCGGAGGAGCAGGTGGGCCACTTCGTCGAGGTCATTTGCGCCGCGAAGTGACCACCGGTGGCGACGCCCCGGTCCTGCCCGAAGAGACGGCCCTCGGGTACGTCCCAGTGGTGAGTGTTCGGTCTCCGCCCGGCCGTGGTGTGCGTGCCGGGGTGGTTGAGGAGGGCGGGTTCGCAGGCGCCCTCGTCTACGAGGCGAACGGGCAGGCAGCCTTCGAGTTCGGCGATGCGGTTCTCGGCGATGCCGCCGAGGGTGACGTCGTCGCGGGCGGCGGCGAGGACCTGGGCGATCTATCTGTGAGCCCACGCGGCCCGCGCCGGTGATGAGGGACTTCATGTCCCGAGCTCCTTGTCCAGGAAGCCGCGCAGGCGGCCGAGGTGCCCCGCGCCGGGCATACGCTTCACCGCCCCGGGAGACGGTCCACACTCCTGCGGGCCCCGTACGCGAAGCACGCCAGAGCCAAACCTTCCAGCACCCGCTCCGGATCCCCCTCCATCAACAGCTGCTCGGCGTACGGTTGGCGGGCACACCCGTGACGGCTGTGCCCGGAGTGCCGGTGGGGCGGAATCTTGTGAGGAAGTCCCAGAGCCTCACCACGACAGTCCTCCTGTCCTTCGCTCCTTCCTTCAGTTTCACCGCCTGGTGGCAGTCTGTTGTTTCCTGTCCTGTTGGGGCCGTCCGTCGGCCCGCATGGGCCAACCGGCCCTTGGCGCCGGCCCCGGCGGCGGAAGACTGGGAACGGAGGCCAGCTCGGCCAGAGCGAGGAGCCCACCATGACTGAGCGCGAGAACATCGCGGCAGGGTCCGAAGCCCGCCGGGCGGTGCCGGGGAAGGTATGGAGGCCCGACGAACCACTACGGCAGGACATGCTGTTGCGCTACCTTGGCACAGTGGCCAGGGTGTCCGCCAAGCAGGCGGCGGCACGGCGCCCGACCGCTCCCGAGTCGGCTCCAGCCGGGCGGCTGAAGCAGTCCGCCGAGCCCGTGTCCGGTGCCGAACCCGCGCCTCTGCTGGTCCGTGACGTCATGGACGTACCGGCCGCATCGGTGCAGGGCGACATGCCGTTCCTGGACATCGCCGGAGCCTGACCCGTGAACACGTCGGGTCCCTGCCGGTGATCGACGCCGACGACCGGGTGATGGGCGTGGTGTCGGAGTCCGACCTGCTGGCGAAGGCCGCGGTCGAGGCGTCCGGATACGAACCCGGCGCGATCGGCAGGCTGAGGGAACGGCGGCTGCACGACAAGGCCCGTGCCGAGACCGCCGAGATGCTGATGACCACTCCCGCCGTCACCGTGTTCCCTGGTTCGACCGTCGCCGAAGCCACCTGGCTCGCGTCCCTGTCGCGTCTCAAGCGCCTGCCGGTGACGGACCATGAGGGCCGCCTGATCGGTGTCGTGCACAGGAACGCACTGCTCAACGCGCTGATACGCGATGATGCCGGGATCCGCGAGGAGATTGAGTCGAGGATCCTCGCCGAAGACTTCCCGGCTGCTCGGAGCACCGTCGAGGTCACCGTGCGCAACGGCGTGGTGGACGTCAGTGGCCGGATGGCGGAAGCCGATGTCCCGCGGCTCCTCGCGGAGATCAAGGACATTGACGACGTGACCGAAGTGATCGATCACCTGAACCCTGTCACAGGGTGACGCCGGAGTCCCGATTTCCGTCTGCAGGCACGCGGTCCACGCACTCGTTGTCCGGGCTCTCGCTCGACCGGGTACCCGAGCTGTCGCCCAGCGTGATGGTGATCTCGGGAGGGACTTCGAGCGTGTTCTTGACGGTGCAGTGTGAGATCACCGCCTGGAACGCCCTGGCGCGGGGCGGGGACAGTTCCGGGACGTCCACGGAGATTGTCAGCGAACCGACCCACGCGGGGCGCTCGGAAGCCATCGTGTAGTCGGGGGCGACGCGCAGTCCCTTCCGGGGGATGCCGTGCCGGATACGGCTCCGACGGCGCGGCCTTCGGCCGGTAGCACCGGCAGGGCGCTGGTCCGCCACTGCCGTATGGTTTCCGCGATCTGCCTGAACGGGGCATCGTGACCAACGCCGCCCTGTGCGATCTGCCTGGATGCACAAAGGGCCATGTCCGCTACGCCGACCTCGGTCCGTCCGGCATGCCCTGCGGGGTCCGTCCGGGGACAGACGGTGTGTCATTGCGAGCGCCGTTTTTCTTCCCGCAGCGCGCTGGAGGCCCAGCGTCGTCGTACGGCGTCTTCGTGTTCGCTCTGTTCCAGGGCGAGCTCGGTATGGGTGAGTGCCTCGCGCAGATTTGGGATCCAGTGGCGTTGCAAGGCGCGGACCCGCTGACGAGTGCTCAGCACCTCCGCGCCGATGATGCGGATGGCGGCAGCGGCGGCGGCGTGCTCGGCGGCCGCCCGGAGTGCTTCCCGGTATGCGGCCTCAGCGTGTACCAGGGCGGTGTTGGCTGGGGCGGCTGCGGTGGGTGAGCGGTCGGGCACGGTGCAGGAGACGTTCGTCGGGTACCGGACGCCCATGAAACTGGTCCAGTGGGCCTCGATATCGGTGGGGTCCAGTGCCTCTGCTGCCGCTTCCAGGGCTCCCTCACCGCTCAGCAGGAGTCCGCGCAGCAGCCAGGCTTCGGCCTCCCGCAGCCACTCGTGCCACGCACGTGCGGCTGCCTCCTCGGCCCGTTGCAGACGCTGGTGCTCGGCGTGCAGGATGCGGAGCTTCTGTTCGAGGAGGTCCGCGCCGCGCTCGGCGATGTCCAGGCTGTGCCGCAGACGCAGGCGTCCGGCACGCCCGGGCGGAGCTCGAAAGGTACTCATGGTCCCGGTCCGTGCGCGTCGAGGAGGGCGGTCGGCAGCATGGCGAGCTGACTGCGGGGGAGGGTGAGAAGCACCTGCCAGGCACCGTCCAGGGTCTGGTCGAGGGTGCGCAGTTCGTCGGGTCGCTGGTCCACGAAGCGGTGCAGGAAGGCCCGGTCGAACTCCAGGTACCGGCGGTCGGTCGGACTCAGGGCCGCCCGCCCGACCAGGTCGGTGAGTTCGCGGACCTGGCGGGCGCGGGCGAGGGCGGCCAGCAACTGCGCCGCGACATCTAGATGGTCGTCGCGGGTGCGGCCAGGGCCCGCGCCCTTGCGCATCAGACGGGAGAGCGAGGAGAGCGCGTCCACAGGCGGGTAGACACCCTGGGCGTGGGTCTCGCGGGAGAGCACGATCTGGCCTTCGGTGATGTACCCGGTCAGATCGGGAACCGGGTGGGTGATGTCGCCGGCGGGCATGGTGAGCACCGGCAGGACAGTGACGGAGCCGGGCCGGCCCTGGATCCGTCCGCAGCGCTCGTACAGGGAGGCGAGGTCGCTGTAGAGGTAACCGGGGTAGGCACGACGGGCCGGGATCTCGCCGCGCGCCGCGGACACCTCGCGCAACGCCTCGGCATAGCTGGTCATGTCGGTCATCACCACGAGGACGTGCCTGCCACCGTCGAATGCGAGGTTCTCGGCGATGGTGAGTGCCAGGCGCGGGGTGAGGATCCGTTCGATGACAGGGTCGTCGGCCATGTTGAGCAGCAGCACCAGCTCGTGGGCGGCTGAGCGCTCCTCAAGGGCGTCCCGGACAAAGGAGGCGTCGGCATGGGTGAGCCCCATACCGGCGAAGACCACGCAGAATGGCTCTCCACCGGTGGTGGACTGGGCGGCGATCTGGACGGACAGCTCCAGATGGGGCAGACCGGCAACGGAGAACACCGGCAGCTTCTGCCCGCGCACCAGGGTGGTGAGACCGTCGACAGCGGCGACACCGGTAAGCACCGGCTCTCCGGGCGGCTCCCGCCGCACCGGGTTGATCGGAGTGCCGCCGACGGCCGCAGTGGTGGGCCCGAAGATCGGTGGCCCGCCATCGGCCGGCTCGCCGCGGCCGTTACAGACCCGGCCCAGCCAGCCGGGGCCGACCGGGATGCGCAGCGGCCCTCCAGCGAAGGCCATCCGCACGCGTGAGGGATCCATGCCGGCGGTGTCCTCCAGGACCTGTACGACAGCGACTTCGCGGTCCACTTCCAGTACGAGGCCGTGTCGCTGCTCGCCGGACTCCAGGGTGATCCGGACGAACTCGTCCCAGCCGACCTCGCTCACTTCTTCGACGACGGCGAGCGGGCCGCGCAGCTCACGGATGGCCGTGTACTCGACTTCGCCCCAAGTGGTCACATCAGCTCCTGCAGTACGGCGAGCACGGCGTCCCGCCGCAGGGCCACGCCCGCCGAGTCGTGCGGGTCGACTTCCTCGCGGGCGCGCAGCAGGGGGCTGAAGTCCGCCTCCTCGATGGAGCCTGCCGGCACACCGGCCTCGGCCAGTTCCCGGCACCGTGCGACCGTGAGGACGGCTTCGGCCAGAGCCGATGCCTTCTCCGGGCCGCAGTAGGCATCCTGGTCGGAAAGGGCGCTCTGCTGGAGGACCGCTTCGCGTACAAGTTGGCCGCCGAGCACGCTGATGCGCTCCTGGTCGGGGAGTGCGGTGATGCCGATGAGGTCGACGAGATCGGTGAGCCGGTCGGCCTCCGCCAGCAGGGCGCTGATTTCGGCCCGCCTGCCGTGCCAGGCCGGGTCGCCGGCCTCCGCGTGCCCGGCTGTGAGCACGTCGGCGTCGCGGGAGAAGGAGCCTGCCCAGGAGATCGCCGGGTAGCGGCGGGCGTAGGCGAGTTCGCGGTCCAGCGTCCACAGGCAGCGCACGAACCGCTCGGTGTGGGCGGTCACCGGCTCGGCCATGTCCGCCCCGGGCGGGGACACCGCGCCGATCACGGTGACCGAGCCCAGGTCCCCGCCGAGGGTGGTCACCGCACCGGCCCGCTCGTAGAAGGCGGCGATCGCCGAGGCGAGGCCCGCTGGATAGCCCTCCTCGGCCGGCAGAGCGCCGGTGCGGGAGGCGAATTCGCGCAGCGCTTCGGCCCATCGCGACGTGGAGTCGGCAATGACCACGACGTCTCGCCCCATGTCCCGGAAGTACTCGGCGACCGTGGCACCGGTGTAGATGCTGGCCTCGCGGGCCATCATCGGCATGTTGGAGGTGTTGGCGATGACCACCGTGCGCTCGGCCAGCCGGCCTCCGGTGCGGGGGTCTACGAGCTCGGAGAGTTCGACGATGACATCGGCCATCTCGTTGCCGCGCTCGCCGCAGCCGACATAGACGATGACGTCTGCGTCGCACCATTTGGCGATCTGCTGGAGCAGCATGGTCTTGCCGGTCCCGAAACCGCCGGGGACGGCGACCGTACTGCCCCGCGCTACGGGGAAGAGCAGGTCGATCACGCGCTGGCCGGTGTTGAGCGCCTGGCGGGCGTCGAGGCGTTCACGCACAGGGCGTGGCCGACGGATCGGCCAGTCGGTGGTCATCCGTACCTGGGCGCCGCCGACGACGGCCAGCACCGAATCCTGTGGGTAGCCCCCTTCCTGGACGATCTCCTCTACCGAACCGGCGCAGCCGGGCGGTACCAGGATCCGCGTCCACACAGGACCCGCCTCCCGTACCTCGCCGAGTACCTGCCCCTCCGTCACCTGATCGCCGGCTGCCACGGAAGGGGAGAAGGACCAGGTACGCCCATCGGTTCGGTCCCCTCCGCTTCCGGGCAGCAGCCAGTCTTCGCTGCCTGACAGCGGGCGGAGCAGGCCATCGAAGATCCCGCCGAGCAGGCCGGGGCCGAGGCGTGCCGACAGCGGGCCGCCCTGGGGGCGGGCGCGGTGCCCGGGGGCCAGCCCACCGGTGTACTCGTAAGCCTGGGCCGTCACCACGTCGTCGGTGATCGCCACCACCTCGCCGGGCAGCCCGGCCTCTCCGAGGGAGACCAGGTCGTTCATGGCGGTGCCGCCGGTGTGCTCCAGCTCGACCAGCGGCCCCGCGACCCGCAGGATCCGAGCATCGGCTCGGGGCGAGCCGGTCACGGCGTCCACAGGGCTTCCGTGTTTGCACCCAGTCGGTCGAGCGCGCGGGCGGCGAGGGCGTCAAGGGTGAAGTTGGCCATCCGCCCGGCCGCGTGGGCGACCACCCCGCCGCCGGGCTGTTCGGTGACGGTGGCGTCAGGGCCGAGGAGTTGCCGGGCCCGCCGCTCCAGCCGGTCGCGTACACCGGGGTAGTCCGTGGTGTGCCGCAGGGCCCGGACGCGTTCTGTCACCTGGCGGCGCAGCTCCTCGTAGGCCTCCCGGCGGACGGCCAGTTCGCGGGACCTGGCGCTCCGGCGGGCCCGTAGCAGTTCGGCGGCTCCGGCGGCCGCGCCCTCGGCCGCACCCTCGCGGCGGGCCTGTTCCACGATCTCCTCGGCCTCGGCCCTCGCGCGGTCGAGCACCGCCTCGTCGTCGCGTGCAGCCTGGGCGAGCAGCGTTTCGGCGTCGGCCCGCGCCGAGCGCAGCAACTCGGCGCGTACCGTCGCTAGGGCGTCTGTCTGTCCAGCGGCTGGTGTCGTCATGCCGGCATCACTGCGGTCAGCGGTCGCGTGCTCTCCAACGCCATCCGGCCGAGCATCTCAGCTGCGGCCGGGGTGACGATCACCAGCGTGACTTCGCCAGACAGGCTCCGCCAGGCCCGCCGGACCGCCTCGGGATCCTCGGCGATCAGGACTTTCACCCCGGCCAGCGACAGCCCGGCCACCCGTACCCGTTCCCCGATGGCTGCCACGTGCCCCATGGTCAGGCCTTGCCCAGCAGCAGGACCGCGACGACCAGCCCGTAGATGGCGATTCCTTCGGCGAGTCCGACGATGACCATGGCCCGGCCGAACAGCTCGGGGCGCTCGCTCATGGCGGCCAGCGCCGCCGCTCCGGTGTAGGCGACGGCGATCGACGCACCGATCGAGGCCCCGGCGACCGCGATCGCGGCGCCGATCAGAGCGGCGGAGTTGGTTCCGGACTCGGCAGCCGTGCTGGATGCCGCCCGCGCGACGCCGCCGTTGAGCGCCACCATGAGCAGCGCCAGTGCGCCGCCGAAGAGCAGCGCGTCAGCGGCGATGATCAATCGAAGGGCGGCACGGCCGCGCCGCCGCGCCAGTCGGCGGGTGACGGGAAAGATCACCGCGAGGACGGGAAGGGCGATGAGCCAGGCAATCACGGTGCCACCTCCGTACGTTGCGTGGACACATGCCAAGGGCGGAAGGGACGGCCCCAGGTCTCGAAGACCCGGGAGAACAGCTCGTAGAACTCCAGTCGCAGGGCCTGTACGCCCGCGACCAGCGCCTCCAGAGAGAACGCAAGGGCATTGCCGACGGTGAAGACGGCCGCAGCTCCTATCAGCCCGCCCGGACCCGCGTGGGCCAGCGCGGTCGTTCCTCTCCACACGATGTCGCCGAGCGCCGCGTGCGTCAGCCCGAAGGCGGCCAGCCGTGCGAAGGAGACGGTGTTGGAGAAGATCCGCACCACCGCGTCGAAGAGCTGGATCGTAGTCTGCGTCGCACCGGGGACCCCGCCGCCCGAAGCGGCGAACAGTCCCGAGGCTGCCAGCACGAGACCGCCGGCCGCGATCACGGCTCCCGTGAGAATGAGGAGCGTGTGGTGCAGATACCCACCCGCGGCGAGGCCGGCGAGTCCGAGGAAAAGGGCCGAACCCGCGATGCCTGAGACCGCGTACAACGCCCGCGTCGGGCCGCCCTCCCGCCAGCGGTTGACGATCCCCGCGACGTACGCCAGCGCGAGCAGCACCACGCCGACTGCGACGGCAGCCGTGAGCAGCCGTTCGGGGTGGTCCAGAGGGGCCACCCACAGTACGGGAAGGACTTTCGTCGGCCCGAAGAACTCCCCGTAGGCGAAGCCGAATGCCATGCTCGTGCCCCCGGCTCCCGCAACGAAGGGCCACATCGCACGGAGCTGCACCAGCCTCCGGGGGCGGCCGCTACGCAGCAGGAGCGCCATCAGGAGCAGCAGAGCACCGTGCCACGCGTCGCCGAACATCATGCCGAACATCACCACGTACGCGATCCCGGCCGGCCACGTCGGGTCGACATCGACGTACGGCACTGTCCCGTAGGTGCGCACCAGTGGCGTGAACGAACGATGCACTGGTCCACTGCTGCGCAACAGGGTCGGCGGGTCGACGCCTTGCGGTAGCTTCAACGGCACCAGGACACTGCCGATATCGACCAACCGTGCGGCCGTCGCAGGTACTTGGGTGGCCGGGCACCAGCCGGCCAGCGCCACCACATTTCCGCGTCGTACGGCGCTGACGAAATGCTCCTCAAGTTGCGCCTCGCCCGCCAGCAGATCCGCGTGGCCTTCGCGTTCCAGGGCGTCGAGGTCGGGAGGGGCAGCGGAGAGCGCCGCTCTTGGCGGCTCGGCGCGCAGACGCTGCAGCCGACGCGCGGCCGGTCCACGCTCGCCCTGCCCGGCGCCCTCGGACCGGTCGATTTCGACGCACCCGGCGTCCGCGAGCCTCACCAGAGTCTCCCGGAGTGCCTCGCGCGGCGCGATGATCGCCACCCGTTGCATGGGAACCGGCTTCGCGGCCTCAGACCAGCGCATCGAACGCCTCCAGCGGCCCGCCGCCCCGTGCAGCCGACTCCAGCGCCGCCCGTACCCGCCAGGCGTCAGTGGAGAGCAATGCGACCGCACCGACAACCGGCGTGGCGTCCAGCCGTGAACCGGTCAGCAGCGCGGAGCCGTCCTGCTCGACCCGCGTCCACCAGTGCGCCTCGGCCCGCCAGAGGTCGGCCGGCTCCTCGACAGCGTCCACCGCCCAGCGCGCCGTGCCCGGCAGTTGCCGACGGAATTCGGCGAAGGCCCCGGCGTGCAGGGCCCCGGAGCCGAGGACCCGGGCAGCGCGCCGAGCGGACGGCTCCGTCAGCCGACGACCGTGAATGAACAGCTCGCGGCCGACCAGCAGAGCAAGGCGCCCTCCCGCCCAGGACACCGCCTCGGGCACGGCGCCCGCCGTGCGGGTGGCGGCCGAGATCCGCAGGCCGACGCCCACCGCCGCCGCCGAGTCGTCCCCCGGATCGCCCCACGCACAGCTGGCCAGCGCGCTCCGCAGCTCGGCCGGAGACCTGGTTTCGGCGAGCCGAGGCCAGGCCGTCGCCAGCCCGCCGAGCCGATATGGGCCGGGCCCGTCGGCATGCGTGCCCGACAGCGCGCGCAGGTACGCGTCCACGTTGGCGACCTCGAACCCGGACGCCAGCACGCGGACTACACCCGCCCCCCGACGCGGCAGCCAGCCCGCGAGCACTCGCAGATGCCACAGCAGAGTCGCTGCGACGGAGCGCTGGGCGGCCGCCAGCCCGGCCTCCGTGTCGAGGCCGCGCCGGTACGCCGTAGCCGCGAGGTGCCCGAGGGCGTCATCGAGCGTCGCCGCTGCAGCCACCTCCCGGGCGGCACGGGTTCCTAGGCGGCGCGACACCATGGCTCTGGCCCGGGTCACTCCCGCGACCCATCCCGCTCCCACCGGGACCTCCCCCCGGAGAGTCCCCCTGCGGGCACAGCGGAGGCGCCGACTTGCGCGACGTCCGCCACCACGCTGTTGACTAGGAAAGCCATGCGTTGCTGCGCTCGGCGCTGCAACAGGGCGACTTCGTGCTCCGACTCCGCAAGACAGCGCGCCGCCTCGCTTTTGGCCAGGCCGCTGGCCTGCGCGGCGCTCTCCGCCCGTACCTCACGGGCGCGGATCCGGGCCCTCCTCACGATCTTCTCGGCCTTGTCGGTAGTGGCCCGCCGGTTCTGTTCCGCCTGTTGAGCGGCCTCCTCGCGGATCCGCTGTGCCTCGGTCTCGGCCTGCTCCAGGCGAGAGAGCACTGGGACCAGTTCGGCTGAGAGGTCCGCCGAACGATCTGCGGGCACACCCGTAGGCGCCGCCGGGCCCGGCGAGCCGGTCGGACGGAAACGCATCAGGAAGTCCCTGAACGCCGCCACGAGAGCTCCTTAAGGTGAATCCCCATATCAGTGTCCACGGCGGTAACATCGCTGTCGCCCTGGACTGGGCCGATCGGCCCGCACTGACGTGCAGCGGTCTCTTCGCAGCTCGTCGGATGGGTGCCCGACCGGTCAACGAGATCTGCACGACTTGGCCATTCGGCGGCTGTTCGCGACGGGGATGGCGCTGCAGAGCGTGGTGAGGCTCGTGGATCAGCTAGAGGTGAGCGAGCGGTTGCTGCGTGCGGTGGATGATCTGGACGAGACCATCAAGATCATTCGGTCCACCATCTTCGGCCTCCGTGTCCGTGACTCGGGCCGGGCCGGCCAGGGGCTGCGTGCTCGGACGGCGACCGTGGTCGAGCAGGCCACACGGACGCTGGGCTTTCAGCTGTCCCTGCGGATGCGCGGGCTAGGGCAGACTAGTGGTCCTCGCGTGCCGCTGAGACCGCCGGAACGGGTGTCGAGTTCGGCGTACGGCATGACTCGGTCGAAATCAGCCGTACATGAAAGTCAAGGCTGCCCTGGAGGCAGATTAAAGCGCCACGGCCACGCGCCGTAGACCAGCGCTGTTACGTGTTCGTTGGCGAGCAGCGTCCTGGATCGCCAAAGCCTGCCTGCGCGAGTCGGTGGGCCCATTGGTCGGGACCACTGTGCGGTCAGGACTGGATCGTGGTCGTGGAATGCCCGCCGGGCGTCGCGGCAGTCCGCTGTCGGTCACTGATCAGCCGGACTGATGCGCCGCCCTGTGAGGCGCGTGGGCCGGATCGACACCCATGTGTTGCGTTCGCCCCCTGCCCAGGGCGTGGTATGGGCGCGGTCGGCAAGCTGCCGCAGTGCGTCGGGCTCTGTGACGATCCGCGCAGGGCCTACGGCAAGCACGCTCCAGCCCTGGCTCATGGTCTCGTCCACGTGGTCGACCTCGAATGCGACATCTGTTCCCCCGGCTGTCGCAGGCACTGAGTCAGGCGCGGTCCGGAAAGCGATCGTGTCATCGATGACTTCGTAGTTCACTGGAAAGACCGCCGGGCCATCGGGTGTCGACACCGCGATGCGTCCTACGCCGTGTGTGGAGAGCCGGGCGCGGCATTCGTCGGGGTTCAGGTCCTGCAGCCGGGGGTGCAGGAGCGCCTGGCCCCGGCCGGGTGGCAGATCAATGCCGCCTCCGCGCAGGGCTGCGGCGGTGGTGCCGAGTGCGTCGGCCAGGCTGATGAGACTCGCCGGACTCGGGTCAGCCGGCCGTTGTTCGAGGTAGGCCAGGTAGTCCGGCGCCATTCTGGCGCGGCGGGCTGTTTCTGCGCGGCTGAGCCCCTGTCGCTCGCGCTCCATGGCTACGCGCCGGCCGATGTCGCCGGGGTTGGGTGCCCCGTCGAGCCGGACCTTGCCGGACTTGGCACCGTCCTCGGCCATGCCCGGCCGGGACGGCTCGCGGGATCTGCCGGGCCGGTTCTCAAGGTGCCGGATATGGGCGTCGGGCCCGGGGAACACGAGCGTCACCTGGTCGGTATCCGACCAGTGCACGTCGTAGGGAGGGGTTCCGTCCTCATGGTGGAGTCCGACAATCTCGCCGTCGCGCCTGCTGGCGCCGGTGGCCGGGCTTTCGACAACAAGCTGATCGCCGAGGTGAGCTCGCATGATCGCCGCCGTTTCCTCATCATGTTGCTGTACCCAACGTGCCACGCATGACGTGTCACCGCACGGGACGAGAAGCCGTGATTCCGCAGGGCCGAGGGGGCTGGGTATTGGTCCCACTGGTCCACCGGCGAGTCGGGCCGGGTCACCTGCGCGGCTCGCGGGCGACAGGTCCTGACCCGCTCGGCACATGACCATTACCAGCCGGCACATCCCGAAAGGAGAAGCCGCATGCACCACCGATCGGTCGCAGAGCTCATGACCAGAGACGTCGTCCGGGCACGGCGTGACCTGCCGTTCAAAGAGATCGTCAAGCTGCTGGCAGAGAACGATGTCACAGCGGTACCCGTGGTCGATGAACTGGATCGCCCCATGGGTGTCGTGTCCGAGGCCGACCTGCTGCGCAAGTCTTCCGACCAGGTCGATCCGTCGGGCCGGACATCGATTCCGCATCTGGAGGCGTGGGAGCGGGCCAAGGCCGAGGGGGCCAGGGCCGAGGAACTGATGTCGGCTCCCGCGGTGTGTGCGCGTCCGGAGTGGACCGTGGTCGAGGCTGCCCGCCTCATGGAGGTGCAGAACGTCAAACGGCTGCCCGTTGTGGACGAGACGGACAAGTTGCTGGGCATCGTCAGCCGTCGTGACCTGCTGCGGGTCTTCCTGCGCCGTGACGACGCCATCTACGAGGAAATCAACCGGGACGTACTGGAGCGGCCAATGGGTCTGGCCCCCTCGGAGGTGACGGTCGAAGTACGCCAGGGACAGGTCGTGCTCGGCGGATCCGTCGAGTTCAAGAGCCTGATCCCCATCATCGAACGGCTGTGCCGGAGCGTCGACGGTGTGGTCTCAGTTGCTGAGCATGTCGCCTACCGGACCGACGACACCCGGACTTCCCGCACCAACACGTGAGACATTCGGGCCCCGTAATCCGCCTCACCGCGCACCGCGCACCGCGCACCGCGACGGCAGGGCAGTCTGTACCGGCCCACGGCAAGGCCGACCGAGCACGGAGCAGCCCGCGAAAAGGACTGGCTCGTCGTGCCGGATTGTCTTGCTGGCAGCCCGTTCCACCCTTTCAGGGAGCGCCCCGCGACCCGTCGATGCCCAATCACCAGGGGAATGACCACCGCTCTTCCTCCGTGTGCGGATTCCGTGCCCCTGGGAGTCCTGCCACATCGGGGTCCGCATGCGACACCAGGAGATTTGCGGTACTTCTCGAATGAGGAGAAGCCGTGCTCGGCGCTTCGGCGCGGATGTTCACAGCATCGATTGCCTCTCACCCTCGTCTTTCTGGGCCCAGAAAGACGGCACAGGGACGGCAGAAGGCTGGGCAGGCGGACTTGTTCGCCGTTATTCCACCCTGAGACTTACGAGACGGAGGCAGCCGCCATGGAGCCAGTCGTCACCGTGGGCCTCGACGGCTCACCCGAGAGCCTTACCGCTGCCCGTTGGGCCGCCGACGAAGCCGAGCGGCGCAAGCTCACGCTGCGTCTGCTGCACGCGTGGCCTCTGCTGGTGCCGGAACCGACCCGCGTTCCTGCGGAGATGGATCAGAACTACTGGGCGAGGCGGATCGTGCACAAGGCGCGGGCGGAGCTCCAGGCCCGCCACCCGGGCCTTCCCATTGTCGGCAACCTGGTGGCCGACGACGCCCAGGACGCGCTGCTGCGAGCGGCATCGGAGTCCGAGATGATCGTGCTCGGCTCGCGCGGACTGGTGCCCGTCGAGAGCTATTTTCTCGGAGACATCAGCATGCCCGTCGTGGCACGGGCCGACGGGCCGGTGGTCCTGGTACGCGCCGAAACGAGCGAACAAGGGCCGCAACCCGCTCCAGCTGTGGAAGGCGGCGTGGTGGTGGCACTGAAACTGCACGGCCCCTGTGACGACCTGCTCGAATTCGCCTTCGGCACCGCCGCGGCGCGAGGCGTGCCTCTTCGAGCCGTCCATGGCCAAAGCCTGCCGCTGGTCGCCTACGCGCCCTGGGGCGTGGATCACGACGTGGCGGAAGAAATCACTCAGGACGCGCAGAAGCATCTCAACCAGATCCTCCGCCCCTGGCGTGACGAGTTCCCGCTCGTGGAGGTGGGCGACAGCATCGCTCTCGAAAGCCCCGCCAAGGCTGTCGTACGGGCCGCCCGTGGCGCCGGGCTGCTGGTTGTCGGCCGACGCAAGCACCGCCCCGCCCTGGCACCACACCTGGGCCCCGTGGCCCAAGCCGCCATTCATCACGCGCGCTGCCCAGTCGCCGTCATCCCTCACGACTGAGGTGAGCAACCGCGGCAGCCGATCATGTCGGTACATCAGGCCGACGAGCCCGTACGCGAGACCCACACTCCGATCGAGTTGTCCGTCGGCGACCGCGCCAACAGGCTCAAGCAAACCTCTGGCAGACACGTCGGTGGCCGGGGTCCCGATGCGGACGGCATCGTCGTTCTGGTGCTCGAACTCTGTGATGGCCTAAACGGGTGTGCCATAGTCGTCCTTCGTCAAGAACACAGGAGAGGTATCGCGCTTAACGGCGCCTGCACCGGTGTACCCGTCAGCGACAACAAGATCTGAGCTTGACTCTGCCGGGGATCTTGGTGTTTCCCGGTGCGGCAGCGTGATCAGTGGGCATGCTTGGTGCTGTTTCGAAGGCCGATGCAGTTGTCGAGGTGTCCATTGTCTGTCCGTCCCCGTTCCGGTGAGCAGGTCCCATCTCTGACTGTGCAGGTCGCGCGGGCGAGCAACCCGGGCGGTACGACGGCGATGTGTTACCCGTGTCGGGGACAGACTGCTCTCCCTGTCTGACGTCCTCCACGGGTCGGCTGATCGGGCTCGACGTGGCTCGCGGTCTGGCGGTGTTCGGTATGTTCGCCGTCCATGTGGGTCCCGAGCCGACCGTAGGCGGTGCTGAGGGCTGGCTGCTGGAAGTGGCTCGCGGTCGCCCCGCCACCCTGTTTGCTCTGCTCGCCGGATTTTCCCTCGTCATCCTCACAGGGAGGCCGCAACCGAAGACCGGCCTCGCGGGACGGCAGGCCATGGGCCGTGTCCTCATTCGCTCCGTGGTTCTGATCTGTCTGGGATTCGCTCTGACAGCGCTCGACACCGCGGTCGACGTGTTCCTCGCTGCCTACGGGATGCTCTTTGTCCTGGCTCTCCCTCTGTACCGGCTTCCGGCGGGCACCCTGGCGGTCATCGCGGTGGCGACCGCGCTGGTCATGCCACCCGTTTGGTACCTGCTGCAGGTCGCGACAGAGGACGGCAGCTGGTCGGACACCGTGATCGCTCTTGATCCGCTTGCGCGGCTCACAGGATCCGACGGTTTCGTCGAACTGTTTGTGACCGGTGAGTACCCCGTTCTGACCTGGCTCCCCTTCGTCATCGCGGGCATGGCCGCGGCCAAGCTCGACCTCACCTGTCCCAGGGTGCTCGGCAAGATCGCCGTCACAGGGTGCGCACTGGCCGTGCTCGGCTACGGCGGCTCCTGGCTGGCCCTGCGCCTGGTCCCGGACGCCCAGTCCGCCGTGACGGCGGCGACAGACGGTGGTTCGGCCGCATCCGCCTGGTGGTCAGCCACGGTGGGTGATCCCACGGCCTTCACTCCGTACTGGCTGCTGGTGGCCGCGCCGCACAGCCAGACGAGTTGGTCCATCGTCGGCAACACGGCGTCGCCCTCGCCGTCCTGGCCCTCTGCTTCATCGCCACGGCCCGGTACGCGCTCGTTCGCCGGCTTTCCGCCCCCCATCGCGGCAGTCGGCTCCATCGCCCTGACCGCCTACGTCGGCCACATCGTCGCGATCTGGGCACTCGGTATCGACGACCTTCCCGACTCTGTCGCGCTGCCGGTGCTCCTGGGCTTCATCGCGGTGGCCATGCTGCTTGCACTGGTCTGTAAACATCGATTCCGGCGAGGACCGCTCGAGTACCTGATGCACGCCGCCACGACGCTGGTTCGCCTGATCACCTGACCGACGAGGACGGCGACCCCAAGACGGTTCGTCTGACGCTGTGCGCGACCACCGCAGGGAATCCTTGTTCGGTGACGGCTCCCCGATCCGAGCACAACCTGCGGGAAGTTGATTTCGTCGAGACGGCACTGCGACCGAACACGGTGATCGTCGATGCCCCATCGACAGCAGCAGGAGCGCCACGGTCATCAGGAGCAGAGCAACCTGCCGAGCGGTCCGCGTGCCCAGGTGGCCTCCTTCAGCCCCGGCGCCCGGATGTTGATGGCCAACCAGTTCGCCATCAACCTCGGCTTCTACATGCTCATGCCCTATCTGGCCGACCACCTAGCCCACGGCCTGGGCCTCGCGGCCTGGGGCGTCGTCGCCGGCGCGGATCAGAGCCTGGTACGCGGTGAGCAGGGCGTAGACCTCCTGGTCGAGGCCATCGATGCTGCGGGAGCGCAGGACGCGGCCGTCGAGCATCGTGGCCTTGATCGAAAAGTACGTAGTTTCCGCCTGCCACCTGCGGTGATAGAGGTCAACGAGCTCGCCGGCCGGATAACGGACGGGGTCCAGCAGGTTCGTGATCAGCCGCCACTGCTCGGTGCGGGCGGTGCCATCGGCCAAGGTGACGGTGAGGGTCGCCTCGATCACGCGCACCGGCAGCAGCACCCGCAGGACGCCGTAGCCGATGCGGGCGAGGTAGGAGCCGTCGCCCAGGTGCTCGGCGGGAGTGGGGACGCGGCGGGCCCCGGAGCGCACAAGGAACCGTGCCCCGCTCTGATGGACGGCATCAAGGAACTCGTTGCCGTCGAAGGCCGCGTCGGCCAGCAGGAGCATCGTCTTGTCCAGGGAGGTCAGAAGCCGCTTGGCATAGGGGAGTTCACCCTCGGACTCCGGTCCGAAGGCGGCAGCTATGAGCGCGCGGGTACCGCACTCGACCAGGGCCAGCAGCCGCAGGAGCGGATAGCCGAACTCCAGACCATCCCCGGCCCGTTTGGGGTAGCGCCAGGTGAGGGCCTCGTCGTCGGGGGTGTGCAGCAGGGTCCCGTCGACGGTCACCGTGCGCAGGCCCCGGTAGAAGGACCCGGCCTGCCCGGGGCGGGCGACGGGCCCGGCGAGCGTCTCGAACAGACGCCGCAGAGGCGCGGCCCCCACCCTGCGTCTGGCCCGCGTCAGCGAGGAGACCGCGGGACGCACCAGGGCCAGCGGGGTCAGGGCGGCCGTCAGCTTGGACCACACCGCACGGTACGAGCGGTGTTCGAACAGCGCGAGAGCGAGCACGAAGTACACCACCACCCGCGAAGGCAGCAACCGCAGGCGCTTCTCGCGCCGGCCGGTCTCCTCCAGCACCGCGTCCACCAGCGCGAAGTCCACGATCTGGGTCAACTCCCCCAGATGACCCGGCGCGAACACACCCCGGGCTGTCTCGATCGTGGACGTCGCCCCGGGATACGGCTCCAGCGGTTCCAGGCCGGCCGAGCGCATCAACGCCACCGCCTCCTCCGGAGGAATCGGAGCCGTGCCTGAGCAGTACCGGCAGCCGCCCTGCCGACCCGCAGCAATGTTGCCCAGCCGCGGTGTCACTTCTCTCCCGCACGCTTCATGGCGCCATTGCCAGGGCTTATCACTTCCTGGATAGGGCTCCAGTGGTTCGAGCCCGGTACCCCGCATAATCAGCACCGGATCACGTGGATCCTTCCGCGGACGTCCCGTCTGTCGCCACCCGGCTTCCTCCTGCAGCGCCCGATATCCGGGGTGAGCATCGCACGCGGCACTGACAACGGCCTTGTTCACGTCGAGAGCTTGGGGGCGGGCTTCCTCGCGGCAGCCTTCTTGCCCGGCCCTTTCCGATCTCCTGTCTTCGTGGCTTTCGGTGTCGGCAGCTCGCGGACGTCGGCACGCCCGTTCTCGCCGCGAGGAGCCTTCGCTCGCGATACGGATTCGTTCAGGGCGGCCATGAGGTCGAAGAGCTCTCCCAGTGCTGCCGGCGGTTCGGGCGCTGCTTACGGGTATCGGCGTGTCGCTGCGCTCGTGAGCGGGCAGCTCGTGGGGCGATGTCCCTCGGCGCTATTTGGTCCGCGACTGGTCCGGCGAGAACTCGCTTGGATGCCAGACAGTAACGCGAAGAACCCAATTGATGACATTGGGTATCTACCTTGTCGGGTTGCCTGGAGCGCAACGATGCCTCCAGGCAACCCGACTTCAGGCTCTAGAAGAAGCCAAGTTTCTGAGGGCTGTAAGAACAAAGAATGTTCTTCGTCTGCTGATAGTGCTCCAGCATCATCTTGTGGTTCTCGCGGCCGATCCCGGACTGCTTGTATCCGCCGAAGGCGGCATGCGCCGGGTACGCGTGGTAGCAGTTCGTCCAGACCCTGCCTGCCTGGATGGCTCGGCCCGCCCGGTACGCGGTGTTGATGTCGCGGGTCCAGACGCCCGCACCGAGGCCGTACAACGTCTCGTTCGCCGTGCCGATCGCGTCGTCGAAGTCCGAGAAGGACGTGACCGCCACGACCGGGCCGAAGATCTCCTCCTGGAAGACCCTCATCCGGTTGTCGCCCTCGAAGATGGTCGGCTGGACGTAGTAGCCGCCCGCCAGCTCCCCGTCGTACTCGATCCTCTGACCACCCGTGAGGACCTTCGCGCCCTCCTGCTGGCCGATGTCGAGGTACGAAAGAATCTTCTGAAGCTGGTCGTTGGAGGCCTGGGCGCCGATCATCGTGTCCGTGTCCAGGGGGTGCCCCGGCACGATCTTTTCGGTGCGGGCGATACCCGCCTCCAGGAATTCGCCGTAGTGCCCGCGCTGGATCAGCGCGCGTGACGGACAGGTGCAGACCTCGCCCTGGTTGAGGGCGAACATGGTGAATCCTTCGAGGGCCTTGTCGCGGAACTCGTCGTCCGCGTTCCAGACGTCGTCGAAGAAGATGTTCGGTGACTTGCCGCCCAGTTCGAGTGTCACCGGCTTGATGTTCTCGGAGGCGTACTGCATGATCAGCCGCCCCGTCGTGGTCTCACCGGTGAAGGCGATCTTCGCGACGCGCGGGCTGGAGGCGAGAGGCTTGCCTGCCTCCGCGCCGAAGCCGTTGACGATGTTGACGACACCGGGCGGAAGGAGGTCGGCCACCAGCTTCAGCCAGATGTGGATGGAGGCCGGGGTCTGTTCGGCCGGTTTGAGGACCACCGCGTTGCCCGCCGCGAGTGCCGGGGCCAGCTTCCAGGTCGCCATCAGGATGGGGAAGTTCCACGGGATGATCTGTGCGACTACGCCCAGCGGCTCGTGGAAGTGGTACGCGACCGTGTCGTCGTCGATCTCGCTGAGCGACCCCTCCTGAGCGCGGAGCGCGCCGGCGAAGTAGCGGAAGTGGTCGATGGCCAGGGGAATGTCGGCCGCCAGGGTTTCCCGTACCGGCTTGCCGTTGTCCCAGCTCTCGGCGACCGCCAGCTCCTCCAGATGCGCTTCCATCCGGTCGGCGATCTTGTTGAGGACCGAGGCGCGGTCGCCGGCCGCGATGGCACCCCATGAGGGGGCGGCGGCATGTGCCGCATCCAGGGCCCGATCGACGTCCTCGGCGGTGCCGCGGGCGACCTCGGTGAAGGGGAGGCCGTTGACGGGGCTGGGGTTCTCGAAGTACTGGCCACGGGCGGGCGGTACGTATGCGCCGCCGATCCAGTGATCGTAGCGGGACTCGTACGAGACGATGGCGCCCTCGGTGCCCGGCGCAGCGTAGCGGGTCATCTCTGTGGCCTCCCGGATCCGGTGCCGCCCGCCGTTGGGCGGCCCTCGGCGCGAGGGTAGGCGGCGCCACGTTGCAATACCGTTGCAGGGGAACGGGGGCTACCGCTGCTCGGTGTCCAGCGTCCGGGCCCTGGCGAGCAGCGCGGGGCGCTGTCCCGCGGGTACGGCCGCCGCGAGCGCCTGCCAGACGGGGAGATCGTCCTCGCCCCAGGGGCTGTACGCCCAGTCGGCCAGCAACCCCGGGTCACCGCGTGCGACGAGCGCCGCCCGCATCTGCTCGTCGAGTCGGCGGCGCAGGCGGATGACCGATGGTGCCTGCGAGCCCGGCAGCAGCGGACCCGCGTAGGCGCTGAGTGCCGCTGCCACAGCACCGGAAGCCAGTCTGCGCGCCACCGCGTCGAAATCGGCGTCGACCGGCGCGGCAAGGCGGTAGGGGCGGGAAAGGAGGAGTTCGGGGCCGAGCAGTCGCCGCAGTCGGGAGAGTTCGGCCCGCAGCGTCACCGGGGTCACCGACTCGTCCTCGTACAGCTCGACGAGGAGTTCGTCGCCGCCGAGGCCCTCGGGGTGGCGGGCCAGCGTCACCAGGATCTCGCTGTGTCGTCTGCTGAGCCGGATCTTGCGGCCTCCCGCGACGAGCAGCGCCTCATCCCGGCCGAGCGCGCTGAGTTGCACGGTCTGCACGGTCGGCGCGGGCGCGAGCAGTGCGAGGTGCGATTCGGCGGCGCGTGCCACCGCCTGCACGAACGCCAGGCTGTGCGGATGCGCGAGCCGGTCCCCACCGGTGATGTCCACCGCGCCCAGCACCCGTCCCGTGTGCGGGTCGTGGAGCGGCGCGGCCGCGCAGGTCCACTGCTGGACCGGCCGCAGGAAGTGCTCGGCGGCGAAGACCTGCACCGGCCGGTCCACGGCGATGGCCGTCCCCGGCGCGTTCGTCCCGGCCACGGACTCCGCCCAGCGGGCGCCCTCCACGAAGTTCATCCGGCCCGCGGCCCGTCGGGTCAGCGCGTGTCCCTCGACCCACAGCAGTCTGCCGTGCGCGTCGCACACCGCGAGGAGATGTTCGCCGTCCGTCGCGTACGCGCTCATCAGCTCACGGATCACCGGCATGGCAAGGGCCAGGGGATGCCCGTCCCGGTATGGTCCGAGGTCGTCCGCGTCCAGCTCGACCAGGGCCGCACTGTCCGGGCTCACCCGGGCCCGGGCCGAGCGCCGCCATGATTCGCCGACCACCGGACGCACCGGCCGTTCCAGCCGTCCGGCCGTGGTGAACACCTCGTGTGCGTGCCGCAGTTGGCCGAGCCGTACACCGGGGTCCGTATCGGATGCCAGGGCCACCCAGGGGTCCGTCAACTCAACCTCCCGTCCAGGGGCGTCGTGCACACCCCATCGTGGCCGCAGGCGACGTCTGCGACAACCACAATGCGGAGAGTAACCGGACGCGGACGCGACAGTGTGTCAGCCGGGTGAGTTTTCCCAGAGATTGACGAGACGTATGTAGCGCATGCAGTCCCAGTTCGGGCCGGGATCGGTGTGATCGGTGCCCGGGACTCGGTCGTCAAGCTCCGCCCTCACCCTCAACGCGTGGTGACATCGAATTGAACGCAAGGGCGGAACGCGACGACGGGCAGAGGCCGGACGTCCTGCCCGGCCCCCGCCGTTCGCTGTCGAGTGGACCTCATGAAGGATGACCTCAGTCGTCCGACACGCTTGAACCCCCCAGCGCTGCCGCCGGATCGTCGTCCGCCGGGCCTGCCGGAACCCATCGCCCGCTCTCCTTCCGGTACGGCCACCAGCGCCCGTCTTGCCCGTACCGGAGCTGTACACCGCCTTCCACGGCGGTCCAGCGATTGCCCGCGGACCGCAGCCGGGGCTGCTCGCCCTCCTCCCACGCCTCGGCGAGCCGGGCCCGGGCCCTGGCCAGGGATTCCGGATCCGGCGCCCACTCGTCGTCGAACACGGCGAGCGCGGCAGCCCCGCCGTACTGCCAGGCGCGTACGGCCGCATCGAGTTCGGTTCGCGGCCGCCCCGATCCGGCGGCCAGCCGCGTTGTGATCCAGGGCTCGGGCCGGGCGTCCGCGACCAGCCGGACGGCATCCTGCTGGGGCGTCAACCCGGTCGGCAGCGGCTGCTGCTCATGGCCGGGCGAGAGAGCATCCATCAGCATCCGGTGGGCGCGTACCGCACTGTCCGTCGCCAGCATCTCCAGCACCGCCGGATCGACGCCGGGTTCCGATTCCGATTCTGTGTCCAGAGACTGCGCAGGGCCTGGCTCCGCCGGCAGCGGCGGGGGTGCGGGCAGCGGGGGCAGGATGTCCCGCGCGGCGAATGCCTCGTCCGCCCGTACACCCCGGTCCTCCGCCTTCGCGGCCGAGCTACTGGACCCGTCGCAGGGGGCGGCCGGGCCGGACGGCGCCTGTCTCCCGACGCGGGCCGCGATGCGCGCCTGGAGTTCGTCCAGGAGCTGCCGCTCCCCGCGCCCCCGCATGAGCAGCAGGACGAACGGGTCCTGGTCCAGCAGCCGCGCCACCTGGTAGCACAGGGCGGCGGTGTGCGGGCAGTGGTCCCACGCCTCGCAGGTGCACTCCGGGTCCAGATCGCCGATGCCCGGCAGCAACTCCACACCGGCTGCCGCCGCGTCCTCCACCAGGTGCGGCGGCATCTCGCGGTCGAGGAGCGCCGCGATGTGCCCGGCCCCGTCGACGGCCATGTCCAGGAACTTTTCCCAGTCCGCCTCGCCCAGCTCCTGCAGGAGCACATCACTGCGGTACGTGGACGAGTCGCGGTCCCGGACGACAGCGGTGATCCGGCCGGGCCGTACGGAAACCGCACCGACCCGGCCCTCTCGGGCGGACCGGCGGCCCTTCTTGAGCTGTTCGCCGTCCAGTGCGGTGTCCTCAAGGGCCTTCAGCCACGCCCGGCCCCACCAGGACTCCGCGAAGCCGCGGCCGCGTGCGGGCGGCAGCGCGGCGAAGGTACGTTCCTGCACCGGTGCCGGGGCCTCGCTTCCGTCGCCGTCGTATCCTTCACGGCCGTACCCTGCACGGTCGTATCTCTCGCTGTCGTATTCGTCGTTCATCGCGTGCCCCCTCGCAGCTCCACCAGATCGGCCAGTTCCGCATCCGTCAGTTCGGTCAGCGCCGCCTCGCCGGAGCCGAGCACCGCGTCTGCCAGTCCCTGCTTGCGGGCCAGCATGTCGGCGATCCGGTCCTCGATGGTGCCCTCGGCGATCAGTCGGTGCACCTGCACCGGCTGGGTCTGCCCGATCCGGTACGCGCGGTCGGTGGCCTGAGCCTCCACCGCCGGGTTCCACCACCGGTCGAAGTGCACGACATGGCCTGCCCGCGTGAGGTTGAGCCCGGTGCCGGCCGCCTTCAGCGACAGCAGGAAGACCGGGGCCTCGCCCGCCTGGAACCGGTTCACCATTGCCTCCCGCTCCGCGACCGGCGTACCACCGTGCAGGAACTGCGTGCGCACGCTGCGCGCCGCCAGGTGCTGTTCGAGCAGCCGCGCCATCTGCACGTACTGGGTGAACACGAGCACACTCGCGTCCTCCGCCAGGATCGTGTCGAGCAGCTCGTCCAGCAGCTCCACCTTTCCCGAACGGTCCTCGATCCGCGGCTCCTTCTCCTTGAGGTACTGCGCCGGGTGGTTGCAGATCTGCTTCAGGGCCGTCAGCAGCTTCACGACAAGGCCCCGCCGGGCGAAGCCGTCGGTGCCGGAGATCGCGGTCAGGGTCTCCCGCACCACCGCTTCGTACAGCCCCGTCTGTTCCGCCGTCAGCGACACCGCGCGGTCCGTCTCGGTCTTCGGCGGCAGCTCGGGGGCGATGCCCGGATCCGACTTGCGCCGTCGCAGCAGGAACGGCCGCACCAGCGCGGCGAGCCGCTCGGCCGCCGCCGGGTCGCCGCCCTCCGCGGTCCGCGCATAACGGGTACGGAAGGTGCCGAGCCGGCCCAGCAGACCGGGAGTCGTCCAGTCGAGGATCGCCCACAGCTCGGACAGGTTGTTCTCCACGGGGGTGCCGGTGAGCGCGACCCGTGCCTGTGCACCGATCGTCCGCAGCTGCTTGGCCGTTGCCGAGTACGGGTTCTTGACGTGCTGCGCCTCGTCGGCGACCACCATGCCCCACCGGATGTCCGCGAGCTTCGCCGCGTCGAGCCGCATCGTGCCGTACGTGGTGAGGACGAACTCGCCGTCAGCCAGGTCCGTGAGGCTGCGCGATCCGCCATGGAAGCGGCGTACCGGCGTACCCGGAGCGAACTTCTCGATCTCCCGCTGCCAGTTCCCCATGAGCGAGGTCGGGCAGACCACCAGCGTCGGCCCGGCGGCCGATTCGATGCTCTGGCGGTGCAGATGCAGAGCGATCAGTGTGATGGTCTTGCCGAGCCCCATGTCGTCGGCGAGGCAGCCGCCGAGACCGAGCGAGGTCATGGTGTGCAGCCAGTTCAGGCCGCGCAGTTGGTAGTCGCGCAGTGCGGCGGCGAGCGCCGGGGGCTGGCCGACCGTCTCCTGCCCGCCGGACTCCGGGTCGGTCACGCGGCGGCGCAGCTGCTCCAGCCGGCCGGTGGCCCGGACGTCGACCCGGCTGCCGTCGACCTCGGTGGAACCGGTCAGTACGGCTCCGAGCGCATCGATCGGAGTGACTTTGTGGTCCTGGGTCTCGCGGGCGCGCTGTACCTCCTCCGGATCGATGAGCACCCACTCGTCGCGCAGCCGCACCACCGGCCTGTTGGCCTCGGCCAGGCGGTCCAGCTCGGCGCGGCTGAGCTTCTGGTCGCCGAGGGCGAACCACCAATTGAACGTCAGCAGCGCATCGGCCGACAGGAGCGACGGTGTGTCCGAGCCATGGCGGGCGAATCGCTCGTGCTCCAGGCTCTCCTGGTCGCCGGGCGGACCGATCACCGCCCGTGCGGTGAGCTTGCGAGCCAGTTCCTTGGGCCAGTGGACCTGGACCCCGGTCGCGGCGAGTGCCCGTCCGGCGGGGCCGAGAAGTTCGGCGAGCTCTTCGTCGGCGGGTTCGACGGAGTCGGGCACTGCGGCCGACAAAAGCGGAGTCAGCGCAGGCCAGGCCCGGGCAGCCCGGCGTAGCGCCGGCAGGACGTCCATCCGGGCCCGGGGGCCGAAGGCGGCCGTCGGCGCGGTACCCGTCCAGACGTCGGCGGCATCGGCGACCAGAGCCGGATCGCTGACGCTGTGGATCTGGAGGACAGCGCGGAAGGACGGCCCGGTGGTCGACTCGGCGTCCTCGTCCGGGGCTGCCGCCCCCGACATCTCCACCCGCAGCGAGAGCCGGACGCCCGCATCGTGCCCGGCCGCGACATCGGAGGCCCAGGCCCGTTGACCGGGCAGATGCTGTGGTGCGTCGACGGCGAACGCCGGGCCGCCGGTGGCGCAGGCCGCCGCGGGGGTGCGGGGCAGGCCGTCGGCCACCGCGTCGAGGAACGCGCGCAGCAGCCGCTCGGGTTCGGGCAGCAGAACGGGCTGCGCGGTCCCGTCGAGCGGTACCGCATGGGCCAGGGGCGGCATCGAGGCCGCGAGCGTACGGATTCGCAACTGATCGTCGGCGGTCAGCGGCCCGGCCCGCCAGGCATCGTGATCGGTGGCACTCAGCCCCGGCAACAGCAAGCCACGGGCGGCGAGTTGCAGGGCAAGGAGCCCGGCGGCGCCCCAGAACGCGGCGGCGCCGGAAGCATGCGCCGAGGCCCGTGCGCGCGTCAGTACGGGCAGTGCGTCCCGGACCGGAAGCAACAGTGCCGGTACGACGTACACCCGTGCGTCGGCGCCGACGACGGTCAGCTCCTCGACGGAGCCGGGAGCATCGGGCGGACTGCTGCCGTCCGGATGCCAGAAGGCGATACGGCCGGTACGGGAGGGATCCGAGGGTAGGAAGACCACGGAGCAGCCGGAGAGTGCGGAGATCTCAAAGAGCGTTGCCGCAGGGAGTCTGTGCACAGCGATGCCGAATTCCTCAAATTTGACTAGTGGGTCGGGTCGCCGAGGGTACTCCATCGATGCGTACACCCGTGAGCGCAATCGCCGTGATCCAGCCCACTTTCAGATCGCTCGGCCGTCCCGCGCGATGGCCGGTCGCGGCTGTGCGTCGCGCCCCCGGGTGTAGCCGGTACCCCCTCGGAGAAGGGGGTTGTCCCCCGGACATCCCGGGTGGTGGCGCCATGGTTGCCACACCCCTGGTCACCGTACGTTTCTCCGGGTCAGCGCAGCTTTTCAGAGACCGGAGACCTCATGCCCCAGGCCATAGCCACCGTCATGGAAGGCACCCGTGACGGTGCGGGAAGTGCTGTAGGTGCCGACGGAACCGGATCCGCCCCGAGCCAGGGAAGTGACTTCGCGCCCCTGCTGCGGGCGGTCAAGGGGCAGGGACTCCTGGAGCGGCGCACCGGCTGGTACGCGGCGGGCATCACCACCGATCTGACCGCACTGGGCGCCGTGCTCACCGGCATGGTCCTCCTGGGCGACACCTGGTGGACCCTGCTGCTCACACTGCCACTGGCGGTCTTCTCGTCCCGCACCGCGTTTGTCGGACACGACGCCGGACACGCGCAGATAACCGGCGACCGCAGGGCGGGCCGGGCCATTGGCCTCATGCATGCCAACGTGCTGCTCGGCATGAACGAGGCATGGTGGAACGACAAGCACGTACGCCACCACGCGAACCCCAACCACGTCGACAAGGACCCGGATGTCGGCGTCGGCGCCCTGGTCTGGACTCAGAAGCAGGCGGCCCAGCGCGAAGGATTCGCCCGATGGCTCACCCGTAACCAGGCCCGCCTGTTCTTCCCGATGCTGCTCCTCGAAGGCATCGCGCTCAAGATCTCCGGCTTCCAGTACCTGCGACAGCAGCCCGCGCGGGAGCGCACCCTGTCAGCACTGCTCCTGGCCGCCCATCTCGGCCTCTACACAACACTGCTGCTCACCGTCATGTCCCCGGGGAAAGCCGTTGTCTTCGCACTCGTGCACCATGCGCTGTTCGGGCTCCACCTGGGCATGGCCTTCGCCCCGAACCACAAGGGCATGGAGATGCCCGACCCCGACGGCGACCGCTGGGGCCACCTCCAGCGTCAGGTCCTCACCTCGCGCAACGTACGAGGCGGCGTCCTCACCGACTGGTTCCTCGGCGGGCTCAACTACCAGATCGAGCACCATCTCTTCCCGAGCATGCCCCGACCGCATCTGCGCCTGGCGCAGCCCATGGTGCGCGCCCACTGCGAGGCGCTCGGCATGCCGTACACGGAGACCGGACTGATCGAGTCCTACCGGCAGGCACTGCGGCACATGCACGAGGTCGGCGAACCCCTGAGGTGAGGACGTCGGCCGGATGGAACCGATGGGCGCGCACAGGCGTTCTCACAGCAGGAGCGGTCTCGGGCCGCGAAGGAGGCGTGGATGATGTCGAACAGCGCGAAGATCGCCATCGGGGGAGTCGTCGCGGCAGTCATCCTGATGCCGTTCATCGGATTTTGGCTGTCGCTGCTGGTCCTGATCGGAGTTCCGGCAGTCGCCTATCTGCTGCTGGATCCCAGCCAGCGACGCAGGCTCCGCAGGATCACCCGCAAGGAAATAGGCCGCTGACAACAAGGCGAGGCGCTTTGAAGTGAGCGGGACGGTGACCGTGGTGAGCAGGAACGAGGTCGGTCGGCACGAGACGGGCCGGATCGTGCGCAAGACCAGTTGGGCATTGTCACCGTCGGCGGCGCGGTCCGGCCGGGCGACCCGATCGGGGTCGAGTTGCCCGCCGGGTCGTATCGGGCGCTGGAGTGCGTGCAACCGGAGCGCGGGAGGGACGTGGGCGGACCGGCCAGCCCTTGGTCGGGTGTATGCCCTTCGGCCGAGTACCGAGAGCCCTGTTCAGCTCGGCCGTACTGCGAGCTCGTCCATGGCCTTCAACAGGCCGGGCAGTTCCTTGCCGCGCCTGACCGGCAGCACCTCGCCGGGTTCCTCGTCCAGCAGGACGAACGCGATGTCATCGGTCCTGGCGACAAGCGACCAGCCCGGGCCGTCGGCGCGCAGCATCCGGGCGTCACCCGTGGCGAAGGAGGAGCGGACCCGTCCGGGTGGCGGCGGGGTGTCCACATAGGCGCGGGCCTCAGCGAGTGCCCGCCGTACACCGGGATGCATTCTGGAGGAAGAAGGCGCGTCCGCTCCGGGATCCTCGGCGCCGGCGGCGGTCCTGTCGCCCCCGGCCTCGGTCTCGCCCACAGCTTCACGCTCGGGCTCGGTCTCGGTTCCGCCCACAAATCCAGGCCCGGCTTCGGCCTCGCCCACGGCACCGTCCGCAACGCCCGGAGTGCTGAAGGCCGTCTCGTCGGCGATCTGCTCGCGCCAAGCCGCCCACTGATGCGCTATCTCGTCCGCGCCCATGCGCCGCTGGGCCGGTCCCCACGACTCCGTGTCGGGCGGGGTCAGCGGTGCCGGATCGGTGCCTTCGGCCTCCGGGTCCGGGAGCGGATCGTGCGGGGCGGCCACGCCCGGAGCGGCGACCCCCACCGCGAGGGGCCAGCCGGGCAGCGCGCAGACCACCGAGCGGTCGTCGGGGGAGAGGTCGTACTCCATTCCGCAGTCCCAGGCCGCGATCG
Organism: Streptomyces sp. NPDC002958; assembly: GCF_055563255.1. Lineage (NCBI taxonomy): Bacteria > Bacillati > Actinomycetota > Actinomycetes > Kitasatosporales > Streptomycetaceae > Streptomyces > Streptomyces sp. NPDC002958. The sequence goes on from NZ_JBVHDS010000016.1 coordinate 87,762, forward strand.
CGACGGCGACCAGCGACACGTCCTCGACGACGACGGTCCACCGCGCACCGCTGCCGTCCTGGCCGAGGACCAGCCCATAGCCCTCGGCGTACGGTTCGAGGGCGAGCGCCGCACACGCGGCGGGGTAGTCGTCACCGAGCACGCTCGGGAACTGCGCGGGTGTCAGCAGCACCGCGGTGAGCACATACAGTGCGTCGTCGTCGGCGACCGCGTCGCTCGTCCCGGCCACGTCACCCTCCTCGTCCGTCATTCCTGTCCGTCGGCGCACCCTAACGAGTCGGTAACCCGCTCGTCGAGGCCCTGACAAGGGAAGACAGGGGTCCCGGCAAGGGAGGACGAGGGCCCTGTGGTCCGGCGGACGGTGTTCCTCAGTCGGCGGGCAGACCGAGCAGCGTACGGGCCACTGTCTGCGGTGACTCGTCGCGCTTGCGGGCCAGCGCGATGACGGCCCGGCAGGTCAGCTCGCTGATACCGAAGGAGAGTGCCTCGCGCGACACCCAGCCGCTCGCCTCGTCGATCCGCGCCCGATCGTCCTCGACGGATGCCGAGACATAGGTGGCCGCCGCATCGAACAGATTGTGCTGCTTGCACTGGTCCTCCCCGAGAGGTGCTGCGGGCCGTTCCGGTCGGGGGACACAGCCTTCCGCAGGCTGCCGATTATGTCGATCACGGAGACCGCCTTCCCGAGGAACCGTGAGCGGGTGTCGTGCCGTACATGCATCGTCTGAGGGCACGGGCCGTGCGGCTGCTGCTGCCTCGTGCCACCCCGCACTACGCCCGGCAGAACCCGGAGATCAAGGGCTCACCGGACGGTTACGAGGTTGCCGGGCTCGGTACGTTCCCCACCCCCGGCATCCGCGGCTGTCCGGTGCCGCGCAACCGGCGCCCCGACACTCCGGTCGAGTGAGCAGGAGGGGAAAGTGCTCGCAGGCCAGCGCGTCCGTACGGCGAGGGCGAGGTAGCGGTCGTCCTCATCGGTGTAAGCATCGAGCCGCTGGCCCGAACACGCCGGCAATGGGCGGAGGTTGTGCTCGGCGCGCAGATCGCCGTCCGTGATCCGACGGCTGGGTGCCAAGATCCGAGGCCGTTGCGCAACATATATGTTCCGTCCTTCCTTTCGGTGCTTCGCCCGGTGTTTCCGCCCGGCGTTCGTGGGCAGTGCTTCAGGCTGGCTGTGGCAGGTCGGTGATCCACTCGAACGGTGACATTCGCCAAATTGCGCAACCGTACAACCATGGGTCGGCGGAACACGTCTTCCTTCACGGAAGCCGGACGGACGGGGTGGCCGATGACAGGAAGTCACAGGACAGGGGCGGGCAGGCGAAGGGGAAGTCGCCTGCGGCGGACCGCCATGTTCGGGCTGTCGTTCCTCGTGCTGCTGGTCGCGGGGGTCGGGTGGGGCTACCTGAAACTGGGCGGCAGTATCGACACCTTCAGCGCGGACGGGATCTCCGGCGACCGGCCGCCCGGCTCGTCGAAGGGGCAGAACGTCCTGGTCATCGGATCGGACTCGCGCTCGGGCGACAACCGCGAGCTGGGCGGCGGCACGGGCACGGTGGGACGCTCCGACACCACGTTCCTTCTCCATGTGTACGCCGACCACAGACACGCGGTCGCCGTGTCCATTCCCCGTGACGCCCTGGTCGACATCCCGGCCTGCAAGATGCCGGAGGGTGCGTGGACCGCGCCGCAGCACGATGTGATGTTCAACGGGGCGTTCTCGGTGGGGAAGACGGCCGAGGGAAACCCGGCCTGCACGCAGAACACCGTCGAACAGCTCACCGGCCTGCGCGTCGACCACACCGTCGTCGTCGACTTCGCCGGATTCTCCGCACTGACCTCGGCCGTCGGGGGCGTACCCGTGTGTCTGCCCCATGACATCCACCAGCGCGACCTCAGCCCGAAGCGGCCCACGCGAGGTGCTCGGATCTTCACGAAGGGCCCTCAGACCGTTTCCGGGCAGCGGGCACTCGACTACGTACGGCTCCGGCACGGCATCGGTGACGGCTCGGACATAGGGCGCATCAAGCGTCAGCAGGCCTTCGTGGGGTCCCTCATCAAGAAGGTCAAGTCCCGGGGGCTGAACCCCACCACGCTGCTGCCCCTCGCCAAAGCGGCCACCGACGCGATGACCGTCGACCCCGGTCTCGGGTCGGCCGACCGGCTTCTGTCGTTCGTCATGTCGATGAAGAACATCGACCTGCACAACACCAAGTTCGTCACCGTGCCCTGGCGTTACGAGGGCGCACGCGTCGCGATCGTCGAGCCGGACGCCGACGCGCTCTGGGCCGCGCTGAAGGCCGACCGGACGGTCGACGGCCAGGACGCCAGTGGCAAGGGAAGAGCCAAGGGCGACGAGGCGGAGGGCGCCCCGGCGCCCGCGGCCACCGCCCCGGTCTCCGGTACGGGCATCAGCATCGCCGTCTACAACGGCACCATGGTCAGGGGACTCGCGGCCCAGGCCTCCGAACTCCTGCGCTCCCGGGGCTTCACCGTCACCACCACGGCCACGGCGAGCAGCCAGGACTACGCCTCGACCGTCATCGAGTACGGACCTGGCCTGCGGGACGAGGCCGAAACCACCGCACGGCTCTTCGCCAGAGCTCGGCTGACCGCGTCCGACACCACCGGAATCCAGGTGATCCTCGGCAGCTCCTATGCACAGAACCCATCGGCCGCACCCGACACACCCGCCACCTCTGCCGTGCCGTCCACCGTCGCCGACGGGGCCCGGTCGGCCGATGACGACCCGTGCGCGGACGTTTCGTACGGCTGACCCGGCGAGCTGCTTCCCCGCTAGCAGAAACTCGGTGCTCAGAGCGGTGCCGGGACCGTCCGGAGCTGCAGCGTCGGGTGACGGTGAGCCGTGAAGGCGAAGGCCGGCAACTCCCTCTTCCTGCTGAACGTCGGTCCTGATCTCGGCGGTCGGACACCCCAGAACCACGCCGACCGGCTGGAGGAGATCGGCAGACTGCAGTAGCCGATGCCGCCGCGGATTGCCTCTGCGGTCAATGCCCGGGAGATTCGTCGGCCGTGGGCTTGGAGTCCGCGATTCCAGGCCCACGGCACATCGTCAGGCGCACGACCGCGGTAACCGCTGAGGGCGCCTCGGGCTGCGGTATACGGCCGGTTCAGGCGGGCAGGGCCCAAGAAGCTGTCGGCGCAAGGGCAATTGGGTGCGGCGTTCGACGTTGACGTGTCCGTCCGGTGAGACAAGGCCATCCTGGTCACCGGTCTCGCGGGCGCCATCCGGCCTGCCGGAGCGATTCGCCCCCGCCTGGTTTCAGGCCGGACGGGGGCGACTTTGTCGTATGCGGACGTCAAGAAATGTACACAGCTGCGGAGATCACGGATTCAGGAGGTGGGCTGCGGCAACCGCCGAGGCTGCCGTCCCTCCAGCCACCACTGCCGAGGCCGCAAACAGCGGAACCCTCGGCGTCCACGTCCGCAGCCTCCGGGAGCGGGAGACCCTGACCAGCAGCGCGTCCCGGCCGCGCAGCACGATCAGGCCGACGCCGGTGAGCGTCAGCGCCATGCCGAGGCCGAAGGCGGCGACCATCGCGAGGGCGATGCCGACCTTGCCGGCCAACAGGCCGGTGAGCAGGACGAGGAAGGCGGACGGCGAGGGCAGCAGGCCGCCCGAGGCACCGAGGAGCACGAGTCCTCGCCAGGTGAGGAGGGACGGGGCATCCGGGACGTGGTGGCTGTGCCCGTGATCGTGTCCGTGGTCATGCCCGTGCTCGTGGTCATGCCCGTGATGGGAATGGCGGTGCTTTCGGTGGCGCAGATGCCGCCGCAGCAGGTTCACCCCCACCCCGGCCACCACCAGCGCCGCGATCAGCTGGAGCCAACTCGTCAGCGCCGCGATGTCCGGCGTGCTGTTCGCCGCCAGCCACCAGCCGACCGCCAGGGCGGTGACCGAAAACGTGTGCATCACGGCGACGATCGCGCCCAGCCACACCGCGTCGCGCGGCCTGCCCCTGCCGCCCACCAGATACCCGGCGGCCAGCGACTTCCCGTGCCCCGGCGCGCAGGCATGGAGCGCACCGACGGCCGCGGCCACGACCAGCGCCAGCGGGAGGGCCGCGCCGTGGTCCAGCAGTGATGTCAGGTCGGTTGTCCAGGCCGCCCAGCCCGAAGGGGACGGTGCGGCCGCGGTGATCCCCGCGGCCGCCGGTTTCAGGGCCAGCGTCCGCGTCGGCTCCTGTGCCGTGTGCAGCCCACCGGAGCCCGTGCCCGTCACCGACAGTGTCCGGTACGCAGGGTCGACGTCCGTCAGCGCCGTGACCGTCAGTTCGACGCGGTCCACCGGCCGCGGGCAGACGAAGTGGAGCTTCACGCCGTCCGCCCGGTCCACACGGCAGGGGCGGGCGTCCTGGCGTACGACGATGTGCGAGCGCAGATAGCCCGCCTCGTCACCGCCGGACTCCTTCTTCAGGACGGCGACGTCGTCCCGCTGCGCGGACCAGGTCGCGTCGACGGCATTGCCCGCCGCCTCGATCTTCACGACGGGAGGGGTTCCGAAGGGGTGCGCCTGCGCCGTCCCCGCGCTGCCCAGGAGCAGCGCGGGGACGGCGGCGAGCAGGAGCAGCACCCCGCTGCGAGGTGATCGCACGGTGGTGCTTCCCCTCTACTTCCGGCGTGAGGCGAGCGCGTGGACCGTGCCGTCGTCCGTGAGGGCGAAGACCCAGTCCCCGCTCACGGAGAGGGCCGAGGCCACTCCCGCGCCGAGGTTGTACGAGGCGACCTGCGTCCCGCTTGCCCGGTCCAGGACGAGCAGGCGACCGTCCCATGTCCCGACGTACACATGGGACTTCGTGACCAGCGGGTGCATGGTCGGCGAGCCGTCACCGGCTGAACAGCCCATGGCGACCCGCCACTTGTCGTCCAGCGGGCTCTCCCCCGCCAGATAGCCGGACTTGGTTTCCCACACCGGCTTCGACGGATCGGTCGCGCTCGTGTCATAGGCGCGTACGACACCGTCCCGGCCCGCGACATAGGCGATGTCGCCCCACACGGCCGGGCTGGTGAGTGCAGCGCGCCCCGGCTCGCAGATGCTGCCGCCGCCCAGCTTGGACTCCCAGGCCACCGCGCCCGTCTTCGGGTCGTGCTCGCGGACGCCGGACGCCGTGAACGTCACCAGCTTCGCCTCGCCCGTGGCCGGGTCGGTCAGGACGGGCGAGGAGTGGCTGTCGATGTCGCCCGCGGTGTCCTTCACCCACAGCTGGGTGCAGGTCGCGAGGTCCATGGCGATGACGGTGTTGCTCGACATGGAGTGCAGGTAGGCGGTGTTGGAGCCGGGTTCGCGGATCACCGTGCTGTGGGCCTGTCCCCAGGAGAACGCGGCGCCGAAGCCGCCGGGCAGCTTGCCGCCGGTCTCGGCGTCCCGGCAGCGGACCGTGTTGGCGTCCTGGTAGACGGCGACCGAGCGGTGGTCCGCGCCCGCGAGCGCGAAGACGCTGACCGGTCCGCCGGCGCGGCCGTAGCGACGCACGGTGTCCCCGTGGGTCTCCTCTCGGTCGATCGACTCCCACACGATGCGGCCGCTCGCCGCGTCGAGTGCGTAGATCCGGCCGACGCCGGTGGTCAGATAGACCTTGCCGCCGTGGAGCGTCGGCGCCGACTCGGCGTCGCCGTCCAGGTACGTACGCCACAGCTCACGCCCGGAGGCGATGTCGTACGCGAGCATCATGCTGTACGGCGAGTCGAAGGCGCGGGACGAGACGATGAGCTTTCCGTCCGCGACCACCGACCCGTTGAGGTTGAACTGCTCGCCGGTGTGGCGGGCCCACCTGAGGTCGAGCTTCGCCCCCGGCTCGTCGCCGCTGGCGGACCGCCCGGCCTCGTCGCCGCCCTGCCGCAGCCAGTCCTGCCCGGACCTGGGCTCGGCAAGTTCGGAGTCGCGCACGATCTCGAAGGTGTTCTTCACGACGGGGAACCGCTTGCCCCGGGTGTCGTACACGACCGACTCGGCGGTGTACGTACCGGGCCGCAGCCCGTGCAGTGTGCCGCTCGCCCGCGTCCAGGCGCCGCGTGCATCGGGGCAGGGCTCCGGCGTGCCGCCGGGCGGTGTGTAGCAGTTCTCGATGCCGGGTCGGGACGCCCCCTTGGCGAAGCGTACGCCCTCACGCTTCACGAGGTGCCCTTGGGTGTTGCGGACGGTCAGCACCGCCCTGGCGGGCGTGCGGCCGTCGTCCTCCGCGTACACCTCGACGGGCACTGCGGCCTTGGCACCGTGCACGCTGCCCTGCGCGGGGCTGACCAGCGCGGCGTCGTCATCGATGGTGAACTGTCGGTGGATGCCGGTCACATGGCCGGTGTCCTCGTTCCGGGGCGTGCGCGGATCGTCCGTGATCGCGCTGAAGTCGAGGACCTTGTAGTCGGGACGGGCACCGTCGATCCCGTACGTGCCCTGGTTGTTGATCTCGACGGACCGATTGAAGGCGCCGCGCCGGAACTCGGCCTGCTGGTTGTGACCGGCGGCGACCATCCGTACGTCGTACTTGGCGAGCTCGTCGATCGTCGGCTGCATACCGGCGCCCGGGCCCCACTGGGTGAACAGAGAGCGGTGGGCGAAGACGAACACCTGCTTGCCGACCGCGTGCCGGGCGAGGTCCTGGCGCAGCCACTCCAGTTGCGGCTTCAGCCCGCTCGCGTCGTAGTTGTCCTCGAGGACGACGATATGGCGGCCGTTACGGTCGAAGCTGTACCACTCTGGGGCGAGGTTGCGGCGGTAGTACTCCATGCTGCCGGCGTATCCCTGGGAGGTCGCCGTGCCGCCGAAGTCATGGTTGCCCATCACCGGGTAGAAGGGGTGACCGAGCCGCCCCTCCTCGAGGCCCTTGCTGAACATGTCGTACCCGCCCTGGCGGCGCGGCTCGTCGGCGTAGTCCGTGACGGTGAGGTCGCCTGTCGCGATCTGCATCGTCGCGCCGTCGACCTCGGACATCGCCTGAACCTGGCCGGTCCACTGGGGCAGGGCGCCCCGGGCCTGGGCATCGGAGGTGTTGCTGACCTCGGTGTCGGAGTTCATGACCCACTTCTCGGTGGGGTCCGAGGCGTTGCGGTCGGGTACGAGCGCGAAGTCGATGTCCTTGCCGCCGGTTTCGGGGACCTTGTGGAAGAACTGCGGGATGTAGTCCTTGCGCAGCGCGGGCGTGTAGCCGTCGGGCGAGACGATGCTGACGAGGTCGGTCTCGCGCCGCTTCGGGTCGATCTGCAGGCTGTACGAACCGTCCGCGCCGGTGGTGGTCCACACGGCGCCGTCGGTGACGTCGATGCCGGGCATGGGCTGCTCGCCCTTGTTCCGTGCGCCGTTGCCGTTGCGGTCCTTGAAAACGGTGCCCTCGACGGTGACGGTGTCGACCGGATCCGCGCTGTCGTCGGCGAAGGCCGCGTGGGGCGCGAGGAAGGACAGCGCGACGGCTCCGGCGGTCGCCAGCTGCCAGCGCCGCCGGGTACGGCGCAGTCCGCGGACGAGGAACGGCAGTCGCCAGGCGGCGAGTAGCAGAATGACACTGGCGGCCGTGACGAGCGCGACGGTGAGCCAGGGGAACGACGGCAGGGCGTGCGCGCCATGGACGTCGACGACCGGGGTTGCTGCAGAGGCGTCGACCGCCGTGCCGTCGAACTCGACAACGACCTGGGTCAGTCCTCCCTTGTCGATGAGCGGGCTCAGGTCGAGCGCGTCGACGTGGCAGCTCCACGCGAGCTCGATGACGACGCCGCCGGGCACGCCGCCGTTGTCGCCGGGCACGCCCGAGCCGGTGGTCGGGCAGGGGGCCGAGAGCAGCCCGCCCGCCCACGCACCGGCCTGCTCGGGAGCCACGACGGCGTTGTGCACGATGAGGCGGCCGCTGGTGACGTCGTCACCGGGCGCGACCACGAGTTCCGCATGCTCGCGCGTGACATGCGCGGACGCGGCCTGAGCGCCGATGCCCAGCACGAGAAGCAGCAGCGAGAGGGCGAGCCCGGCTGCTCTGCATATGTGTTTCATGAAGCGGACGTTAGTGATCCGCTGTTCGGTTACCTGTCGGTCCTGAGCGACTTCACGGAGCCGCCCCGAAGTATTCAGCGTCCCGTTCATGGCTGTTGGGTCAAATGCGGCGCTTGAAACGTGCCATCAGCGCCTTCATGTCCTCAATGACAGGGGACTTGAGAGCGGAGAGGGACGGGGTCCGGCGCATGCTCCATGGCGGCGAAGGCCCAGAGGCAGCCGGCGTGATTGAGCTGGTCGTTCTTCACCCACCGGCGGTGATGCTCGAGTTCTTCCCGGAGGCTCCGGTGACGGGTGAGGAGCCGGCGTATGCCTGCAGACCGCGAGCATCGGAGAAGCGGCTGCGGTTGTCTCCGAGCTCGGCGAGCCGCATCCCGTTCGTCGTCGCGGTCAACTGCCTCGCGGGCGCCCGCGCCTACGGCGAACGCGAGGTGTCCCGTGCCCCTCGATCTCGAGGCCAGCACGCCTGTCGTCCTGTGTGACGTGCGGGACCGGGACTCCGGCAAGGAAGTCCTGATCCGCGTGGTCGAGTACGCCGGCCGGATGTACACCGCCCGGCTCCTCGACTCGGTGAGCTGACCCTCCCGGTGCTCTTCCGTTGCGCGCCGAGGACAAGCCACATGACGGAGGAATGCTTGCCCGTACGTGACCAGTGCGCAAGGCTTACGCGAAACGTGGGGCACGGGGAACGTATGAGCGGGGAGGAGCGGGAAAATGGCGCTGGACAGGGGACTCGACTGGCTCCTTGACGATCTCACGAGCAGGGTCGAGCACATACAGCACGCGTTGGTGCTGTCCAACGACGGACTGGTGACCGGGGCGAGCACGGGCCTGGCACGTGAGGACGCGGAGCATCTCGCCGCCGTCTCGTCCGGGCTGCACAGCCTCGCCCGTGGATCGGGACGCCATTTCCGGGCCGGAAAGGCCCGGCAGACCATGGTGGAGTTCGATGAGGCACTGCTCTTCGTGACGGCCGCAGGCGAGGGCAGCTGCCTGTGCGTGCTGAGCGCGGCCGAGGCGGACGTCGGCCAGGTCGCGTACGAGATGACGCTGCTGGTGAACAGGGTCGGAGAGCACCTCGGTGTCGCCGCGCGGCAGACGGGAGACGAAGGCAGCAGTCGGACCTGATCCGGACGCGGGAGTTATCCACAGGCCGGGCGGGCGATGTCTTACACGAGTTACTCTGCTCACAGAGAGTAATCGGTTCTCATGGATTCTCATGGGGGAGGGCATCATGGCTGTTACCGAAACTGTGCGCGCAGACCGCAAGCACGATGGCTGTGGGCACGGCGGCCCAGGAACTTCAGCTGAAGCGTGGCGAGTTCGCCATCGCCGTGCATGCGGGTCTGGTCCGGGTGCTGGTGCAGCAGGGCGGGGGAAGGCCGAGGGTCCGCCGGGAGGAGGTCGACCGGCTGCGGTCGCAGGAGGGGTTCCCGGGAACAAGATCGGGCTCGGGCTCGAGCTCGAGAGCGGGGACGGGTCTGTGAGCGAACCCGACGCCGAGGCCGAACGCGCCCCGGTCTCCGTCTCTGTCCCCGTCCCAGTCTCCGGTCCTGCCCCGGCGCCCGAGCCTGTGCCTGCGCCGACAGCCTTGCCGGAAACCGCACTTGGGCTTTTTGCCCGGCTCGGGCTGCGCAGGCGCACATCCCGGCGTCCTCGACGATAAACAATTCGCGCCGACAGAGCGGCACCGGCATCCCCGGACGGGCTCACGCAACACCTCCGGAGTGAGCACCGCGAAATGCCCGGCGCGCACCACACGTAGTCCCCGCCGCGCTCACCGGCCGGTCGTGATCGGTCATTCCTGCTCCGGAGATCGTCCGGCGGGGCTGCCGGGCGGCGTGGCCCGTACGGGGCGCCTCAATTGTCGAGCCAGTTCCGGCGGACTGCCACAGCGGGCGCCCGGAATAATCAGGGCCGAAGGACGGTCCGGCGGCCCTGCCCACCCCTGCTGCCCGAGCCCGGAACCCGCCCCGCAGAATGGCAGCGGAAGATCGTCCGTGATCGGCGGGCGATACGGCACAGGGGCTGACCGGAGCGCATTCATGAACCACGACGATCCCGTTCTGCTGCACACCGAGGGACGCATCCGGCACATCACGCTCAACCGCCCGCGCGCCCTCAACGCGCTGAATCACGCCATGGTGCTGCGCATCGACGAAGCACTCGCCGAAGCCGAGTGCGACGACGCCGTCATCGCGGCCCTGATCACCGGAGCGGGGGACCGCGGCCTCTGCGCGGGCGGCGACATCCGCTCGATCCATGACGACGCCCGCGCGGGCGGCGGCACATCGATGGACTTCTGGCGTGACGAGTACCGGCTGAACGCCCGTATCGCCCGATTCCCCAAGCCGTACGTCGCGATCATGGACGGCATCGTGATGGGCGGCGGCATCGGTGTCTCGGCGCACGGCGATGTCCGCATCGTCACCGAACGCTCGCGCATCGCGATGCCCGAGACTGGCATCGGCTTCGTCCCCGATGTGGGCGGGACACACCTGCTCGGTGCCGCGCCGGGTGAGCTCGGCACCCATCTGGCGCTCACCGCGGGTGTGATCGGCGCGGGTGACACGCTGCTGTGCGGGCTCGCCGACCACTTCGTACCGTCGCAGCGCCTTGCCGGACTCACCACGGCGCTCACCGCCTGCGGCACCTCCGCCGAGATCGAGGAGACGGTGCGGCGGTACGCCTCACCCGCGCCGGGCGGTGAACTGGCGGAGCACCGCGAGTGGATCGATTTCTGCTACCGGGCCGACTCCGTCGAGGAGATCCTCGACCGGCTCGACAACAGCGGTGTCCCCGCCGCCAAGCAGGCCGCCGAAACGATTCTGGCCAAGTCGCCCACTGCGCTCAAAGTGACTCTCTCCGCCCTGCGCAGGGCCCGCGGGCTCGGCAGCCTGGAGGCGGTGCTCGACCAGGAGTACCGGACATCGTGCACCGCCTTCACCAGACCCGACCTGGTGGAGGGCGTGCGTGCCCAGATCATCGACAAGGACCGCAATCCGCGGTGGAGCCCGGCGGATCTGGCCGAGGTCACCGAGGCCGATGTGGCGCTCTTCTTCGCACCGCTGGGCGACTGTGAACTCGGCCTGGATCGGAAGGAGGACTGAGACGGACCAGGACTTCGGACTGGTTCAGAGGTCGTTGGGACCGGTGACGGTACGGAAGGGGATGCCGAGAAGGCCGGCTGCGGCCTTGAGGACCTTGGCACGATGGCCCGTGCAGAGCGTCCAGTGGTGGCCGATGCCGGTCGCGGACCAGGCATCGGTCCACTCGCCGGGGTCGAAGCCGAAGTCGACGCGGGAGGTGGTGTTGCCGATCTCCAGCAGAGGACCGGGGGCGACTTCGCCCTCGGAGGCGATGAACGTGAAGCTGCCGTCCGCTTCCTGACCGATACCGAATGCGGTGACCGGACCGTGCCTGACGTCGAATTCGACGCTGACGCCCCACCCGCGTTTGCCGTGGTACACCCCCAGCCCGCGCAGCAGCGGATCCTTGGAGCTGATCGCGAGGTGGGCGGGACCGTCGTGGCCCATCTCGACGACCCGGTCGCGGAAATTGAGGGCCTGGAGCTCGGTGAAGGAGCCGCCGGCGCCGATGGTGTCGGCGATCAGCATGGCGAGGCTGGTGCGCAGCTCGTACTCACCGGCCATCGGAATGCCTCGGGCGGTCAGCAGCGACGCGCCGAGGATCATACCGGCGCCGAGCCGCTCATGGATCTCGCCCTCCAGACCGCGGTGGTAGTAGGCGAGGCTGTCGAGCTCGAAGTCCTCGACGAGCCGGTCCAGTCCGACCGACACCCGGGCGGCCCAGGCGAGATCGTCCTCGTCGACGGAGTCGTCGAGGGTGAAAACCGTACGCGCGAGCGCGACGCGTTCTGCGGTCTGCTCGTCCGTCACGGCGGCGACCCGGATCCGTAGGTCGTCGAATTCGAGGACTTCGACATGGCCGCCGAACTGGGTGGAGACCAGAGTCATGTCGGTGGAGACGTCGAGCATCCCGGGGTAGAGATGGCCCATCAGCCCGTGCCGGCCGTGGCGCATCGCGCCGCGCACCTGCGCGGCGGTGATCCAGCGGCGGATCCGGTTCCAGGCGTTCTCGTCGTGCAGATGGCCGGAGACGGAGCGGAAGGGGATACCGCTGCGCCGGAACACATTGGCGATCTCGGGCAGCGGACACTGTCCGCAGTACGCCAGCCACTTGCCGGTGTCGGTGTTCGGGTGGTCCATCGCCTCGGTCGGCTGGAGGTCGATGACCAACACCGGAGTGTGGGTGCGCTGGGCGATCGGCAGAACCATCGAGGCCGTGAGGTACGTCGTCAGGAACGTCACGACGAGGTCGCAGTCGGCCCTGCGCAACTGTTCCGCCGCCTTGGCGGCCTCCTGCGGGTCGGAGACGAAGCCGGCGTCGACGACCTCGCAGCCCATCTCCTCGAACCGCCCGGTCACGAAGCGCGCGGATTCCTGCAGCTGGTCGAGGAGACCGGGGAACTGCGGCCAGTACGCACCGAGTCCACCGGAGACCAGACCGATACGGTTACGGCGACGCGTGGTGCGGGCGAGCGCGCCGCCGAGCACGGCGGGAGAGACATCAGTCATGAGATTCCTTCCTTCGTCCTCCAACGAGGGCCCGGGCTTCGCCGAAGAGGCCCGGATTCTCTGGCTCCCCGGTGAGGAGCCCGGGATTCAGGACTGCTCCAGCCTCGCGGCAGCCCGGTCCCAGGCCCGTTGATCTCCTTGCGGGGCGTAGTGGCGCAATTCCTGGGTCTGCGCGACGAGTCGCCGCATGTCCATGAGGTCGCCCACCAGCCCATGGGCGCGTGCCTGAATCAGGATGTTGCCGAGCGCGGTCGCCTCGGCAGGGCCGGCAGTGAGGGGGAGCCCGGTGGCATCCGCGGTCCACTGGCACAACAGCTCGTTGCGCGAACCCCCGCCGACGAGATGGACGCGGGTCAGCTCCCGCCCCGCCAGCCCGGCGGCCTGCCGCAGCGTTCTGCTATGAGCCAGCGCCAGGCTCTCCAGCAGACATCGCACATAACCGCCGGGACTCTCGGGGGGCACCTGCCCGGTACGTACGAGATGGGCGTCGATGCGCGACGGCATGTCACCCGGCGCGAGGAACGTTTCGTCGTCGGGGTCGATCACCGCGGCGAACGGCCGGGCACGGGCCGCCTCTGCGAGCAGTTCGGCCAGGCCCGGAGCCGTACCCTGCCGGGCCCAGGCCCGGCGGCACTCCTCGAGCAGCCACATGCCCATGATGTTGCGGAGATAGCGGACGGTGCCGTCCACTCCGCGCTCATTGGTGAAGTTCGCCGCCTGGGACTCCTTCGTCAGCACCGGAGCAGTCAGTTCCAGCCCTGCCACCGACCAGGTACCGCAGGACACATAAGCGAATCCGGGCTCGGTCGCGGGCACCGAGGCGACCGCCGACGCCGTGTCGTGCGAGGCGACGGTCGTCACCGGAGTACCGGCCGGCAGACCGGTGTACTCGGCGACATGCGCCAGGAGTGTCCCCGCCGGGTCACCCGGCTCACGCAACGGCGGAAACCAGGAACGCTCCAGACCCAGTCGGTCGATCAGCCCATCGGACCAGATCCCGGCAGATGCATCGAAAAGGCCGGTCGTCGATGCGTTGGTGATCTCCGCGCCCACCGTGCCGGACAGCCAGTGCACCAGCAGATCGGGGATCAACAGCATTGTTCGCGCCGCACCCCACTGGGCACTCGCACGATGCGCGGCGAGCTGGAACACCGTATTGAACGGCAGATGCTGCAACCCGCTTACGGCATAGAGCTCCTGCGCCGCGCAATTGGCCAGCACCTGCTCGGCGGCCTTGCCGTTACGGCTGTCGCGGTAGTGGAACGGCAGCCCGAGCAGCGCCCCGTCGGCATCGAGAAGGCCGTAGTCGACCGCCCAGGTATCGACACCGATCGAGGCGACCGGACCGCTGCGCGCAGCCGTCCGCAGACCGTCCAGCATCCCCTGGTACAGGGCGAGGACGTCCCACCGCAGCCCGTCCGGCAGCCGGACCGGAGTGTTGGGGAAGCGGTGCGCCTCGGTCAGCACCAGCTTCTCGGGCCCGGCCCGGCCGTTGATCACCCGGCCGCTGGTGGCACCGAGGTCCACGGCAGCGAAGACCGTGTCGCTTCGTGACGTCACAGACATGGAAATCTCATCCGGGTCATCGCAGGAACGCCGCGGCCACGCCGGCGTCGACGGGAATGTGCAGGCCGGTCGTGTGCGTGAGGTCCCCGCCGGTCAGCGCGAAGACGGCGTTCGCGACGTGCTCCGGGAGCACCTCGCGCTTGAGGAGGGTCCGCTGGGCGTAGAACTCGCCGAGCTTCTCCTCCTCGATGCCGTACGTTGCCGCGCGCTGGGCGCCCCAGCCGGCCGCGAAGATCCCCGAACCGCGCACCACACCGTCGGGATTGATGCCGTTGACCCGGATACCGTGCTCGCCCAACTCGGCCGCCAGCAGTCGCACCTGGTGAGCCTGATCGGCCTTGGTCGCCGAGTAGGCGATGTTGTCCGAGCCGGCGAACACCGCGTTCTTCGAAGCGATGTAGACGATGTCGCCGCCGAGCTTCTGCGCCCGCATCACCCGGGCGGCTTCGCGCGAGACCAGGAACGAGCCGCGCGCCATGATGTCGTGCTGAAGATCCCAGTCCCGGGCCGTGGTTTCGAGCAGCGGCTTCGAGATCGAGATTCCGGCATTGTTCACGACGAGATCCACACCGCCGAACGCGAGCTTTGCGGCCTTGAACGCCCCGACGATCTGCTTCTCGACGGTCACGTCGACCGTCACTGCGACGGCCTTGTCGGGGCCGCCGAGCTCCTGCGCCACCGAGGCGGCGTTCTCCGCGTCGAGGTCCGCGACGACGACACACGCACCCTCCGCGACCAGCCGGTGCGCGATGGCCTTGCCGATTCCGGACCCCGCGCCCGTGACCAGCGCCACCCGGGTGGCCAGCGGCTTGGGTTCCGGCATCCGGCTCAGCTTGGCCTCCTCCAGCTCCCAGTACTCGATCCGGAACTTCTCGGACTCCTCGATCGGCGCGTACGAGGAGACAGCCTCGGCGCCGCGCATCACATTGATGGCATTGAGATAGAACTCCCCGGCGACCCGGGCAGTCTGCTTGTCCTTGCCGAAGGAGTACATGCCGACCCCGGGTACCAGCACGATCGCCGGGTCCGCGCCGCGCATCGTGGGGGAGTCGGGGGTTGCGTGACGCTCGTAGTACGCGCGATACGCCTCCCGGTACTCCCCGTGAAGCACTTTCAGACGTGCCTCCGCCTCGTCCAGGGGCGCGTCCGCGGGCAGGTCCAGGACCAGCGGGCTGACCTTCGTACGAAGGAAATGGTCCGGGCACGAGGTGCCTAGCGCGGCGAGCCGCGGGTGCTCGGTGCGGGAAAGGAAGTCCAGCACGGGCCCCGTGTCAGTGAAATGTCCCACCTGCGGACGGTCGGTGGAGGCCAGACCGCGGATCAGCGGGGCGAGCGCGGCGGCCCGATCCCGGCGCTGCTCCTCGGCGAGGGCCTCCCGGCCGGCCCACACGGGGCCAAACGGCTCCGCCCCGCCCCGCTGCTCCAGGAACGTCTCGGCAGTGCGGATCATCCAGAGTGCGTTGCGTTCGCACTCCGCGGACGTCTCGCCCCAGGCTGTGATGCCATGGCCGCCGAGGATCACACCGACGGCCTGCGGGTTGGCCCCCTTGACCGCGGCGATGTCCAGACCGAGCTGGAATCCGGGCCTGCGCCAGCCCACCCAGGCCACTTTGTCGCCGAAACACTCCGCCGTGAGCTTCTCACCGTCGGCGGAGCACGCCAGCGCGATCCCCGAGTCCGGGTGCAGATGATCTACGTGCGCGGCCTCGACCAGCGCGTGCATCGCCGTATCGATGGACGGAGCAGCACCACCCTTGCCGTGCAGGCAGTAGTCGAACGCCGACACCATCTCGTCCTCGCGCTCCACCCCCGGATACACGTCCTTGAGCGCACGCACCCGGTCCAGGCGCAGCACGGCGAGACCGGCCTCGGCCAGCGTGCCGAGATCGCCACCGGACCCCTTGACCCACAGCAGCTCCGCCTCGCCACCGGTGACCGGGTCGGTGTCGGTGGCCTTGACCGATGTGTTGCCACCTGCGTAGTTGGTGTTGCGGGCGTCGGAGCCGATGCGGTGGGCGCGCTCCAGGAGCGCGGCGACTTCGGCGTGCGTCGCGGACGTCATGAGATTCCTTCGGAGTCGGGGGTCATGTGGGTACGGGGGAGGGGACGGGGGCTCAGGCACCCCAGCCGGCCTGCTCACCACCGACCCGGGCGGCGGCGATGCGCTCCTGATTGCCCGAGGCCAGATATGCGGCGAACGGATCCCCGGCCAGGCCGAGCTCCTCACGCACCTCGGCGAGCAGCGGACGGACATCGGTGTTGTACGCGTCCATCAGGACGCCGTTCGCGGCCAGCACATCGCCGGACCGCTGCGCGTCGCCCAGCGCGTCCATGTCGATCAGCAACGCCTTGGCGGTCGCTTCCTGCACATTGGCGACCGAACGGATCACGGCGGGGATCTTCGCCTCGATGTTGTGGCACTGGTCGAGCATGAAGTTGACGTTCGTCTCGGACTTCAGACCGCCGTTCTTGACCACCTCGTGCATGATCCGGAACAACTGGAACGGATCGGCGGCCCCGACCATCAGATCGTCGTCCGCGTAGAACCGGGAGTTGAAGTCGAACGCGCCGAGCTTCCCCGCACGCAACAGGAACGCCACGATGAACTCGATGTTGGTGCCCGGCGCGTGGTGCCCGGTGTCCACGACCACGTGGGCCTTCGGACCGAGGTTCAGGCAGTGCGCGTACGCCGTACCCCAGTCCGGCACATCCGTCGTGTAGAACGCGGGCTCGAAGAGCTTGTACTCCAGCAGCATCCGCTGGTCGGCCCCCAGCCGCTCGTACACCTCGGACAGTGCCTCGGAAAGCCGGTCCTGGCGGGCCACGATGTCGTCCTGCCCGGGGTAGTTCGTGCCGTCGGAGAACCAGAGCTTGAGATCGCGAGACCCGGTCGCGTCCATGATGTCGATGCACTCCAACAGATGGTCCGTGGCCTTGCGGCGCACCTTCGGCTCGGGGTGCGTGACCGAACCCAGCTTGAAGTCGTCGTCCTGGAAGACGTTGGAGTTGATCGCACCGATCCGCAGCCCGAGATCCGCGGCGTGCCGGGTCAGCGCGGAGTAGTCCTCGACCTTGTCCCACGGAATGTGCAACGACACCTTCGGCGCCACTCCCGTGAACGCGTTCACCTGCGCAGCGTCCTCCAGCTTCTCGAACGGGTCGCGCGGCACTCCAGGCTGCGCGAACACCTTGAATCGAGTCCCGGAGTTTGCGTACCCCCACGACGGTGTCTCGATCACCTGGGACTTCAGAGCTGCCTTGACGGCCGACACATCAGACATGAACACCTCGCAAGCGGAGTCATCCAGCGACCACTAGTCGTTCGGAGGATGTGAATCGTTTCATCTTCAACGCACGCTAGGTTTGTCGCCAGCCTCCAGTCAAGCGGCCGGGTGAGTTCTCTTGCACCGCTTGAATCAATTCATCATGCAGGGGAAGCGCACCCCCGCAGAGGTGACTGACCACTGTGGTGATCCGCAAAGTGCCCGGTCCGTCGGCTCGTGCAGAGCTTGGTGGCGCTCAGTCGCGACGAGGCGAAGAGTGATGGCACGACGGCGGTCACGTCCGCCGCACGCCGCACGCCGCACGGGGCCGGCCTACCCGGTCCGCCCGGCGCTGGAGTACACCGCGACTGCGATGTCGATCAGCAGGTGCGTTCAGCGACCACTACCGGACATGCTCGGTTGAAGCGAGCGTACGAGATCGAAGAACCGGGACTCGTTGCCGCAGAGCCCCGCACGCTCCAGCGCGCCATCGGCCTCGGCAATCGGAGAGGCGAGCAGTGGCACATACAAGGGGCCTTCGTCCGGCTCCGCGAGCGCGGCCCGAGTGGCCTCCAGCAGTCGGACATACGCCTGGGCCGCGGCGAGTTCGTCATTGCGCATCTCAGCATCTCCCGGTCAGAGGTGTCGGACCCACCAGCATCCCCCATGGGTCTGACAACGCCCTTCCACAGCGGCGCCGGGCCGCCTACCAGCCGCCGTTCGGCCGTCGTGTACCGGCCGGTGGTTCGACCTCCAGAAATCTTCGACGGCGCGGCCCGCGGTACAACAACACCGTCCAGCCCAACCCCCGCAGCACGTCCGCGCACCGCGCCAGCTCGCCCTCCTCCGCATGGGCGGCCCCACTGCCGGGCGGACCGAGCCATTCGACTTTGACGCTGCCCGGCGCCTCGCCCTGCTCCAGGCGGTACCCGGTCGCCGTGCGCAGTCCGGATTCGTCAACGGCCGAGGCAGCCAGGCCCGATGCCTCCAGGGCCAGGGCGACGGCCCGTATCGGCCGGTGGGTCTCCCACTGTGCGGGTACGCCCTCCGGGTCCGCGTGTCCGGTGTTCGTCAGGCGCCGGATCTGCAGCATTCCCTCGAATGCCGTCCGCACCGAAGCGGCGCGCCTTCCGCCCGTTTCCAGAACCGTTGGGCCGTCCCCGGTGGCCGGTTCGAAGCCGGTCTCGTGCTCGGTGCCCATCAGCGTCCCCTTCGCCGTGCCGTACTGCCGCCAGTGTGCATGACCCCACTGACAACGTTCGGGCGAGAGGCATTGGCCGTCTCGACCGGGTCGGCGGCCCCGCCGCGCCCAATGCCCCTGGCTACCCCGCGACGGAACGTCCCCTTCACCGGACGCCGACGATCCGGCCCCGCCGATGATCTTGCCCGGATTGAGAATGCCGTGCGGGTCCAGCGCAGCCTTCACCGCGTGATGCATGCCCAGCACCGCGGGACCTCCCGGATCGAGCAGACGACCGGGTCGCTGCTGGTGCACGGGGCATCCGGAGCGGACACAGCCGGGAGCGCGGGAGCGGTCGACGGTGCGACGCCTGGGGCTGCCAGTGCCGTACCAGGGGCGAACAGTGCGCTGCCCGCCACGGTGAGCAGCGGAAGCAGAAGGGCGACGATCAGTCTGCGGATGAGCGGGCCGCGGTACGACGCGGAGAAGGGCCAGACGGAAGACATCGTACGTACAGGCATGAAGAGAGGCTCTTTTCGCCAAAGGAACAGGGCGAAACGGACGTTACGGTGACCGGGGTGTCAGAGAGCGATCACGAAATCGGCGCGTTACGGGTGACGGATCCCGATAGGGTCGACCGTCCGACAGCTACATACCCCAGAGGATGCACGCACCGTGTCTGACAACGTCCAGGGACCCGGCGCCGACCGCCCCGACCGCGCCCCGCTGCGCGCCGACTGTGCGAACTGTTTCGGGCTGTGCTGCGTCGCGCTGACCCTCACCCGGTCCGCAGACTTCGCGATCAACAAGGATGCCGGTAAGCCCTGCCGCAATCTGCAGGAGGACTTCCGCTGCGGTATTCACACCCGACTACGGACCCAGGGCTTCCCCGGCTGTACCGTGTACGACTGCTTCGGAGCCGGCCAGAAGGTTTCTGGCGAGACCTTCCACGGGCAGGACTGGCGCAGGGCACCGCAGACCGCCCAGCAGATGTTTCAGGTGTTCCCGGTCATGCGACAGCTTCATGAACTCCTCTGGTACCTCACGGAAGCGCTGTCCCTGGAACCGGCGCGCTCCCTCCACGGCGAGATCCGGCGCAGCCTCGACGAGACGGAACGCCTCACCCACCTCCCGGCGGACGCGTTCACGGAACTGGACGTGGCAGGGCACCGCGACGACGTCGCTGCCCTCCTGCTCCGTACCAGCGAACTGGTACGAGCCACTGCTCCCCGCAGGAAGAAGCGCGACCACCGCGGCGCCGACCTCATCGGAGCCAGGCTCAAGAGCGCCGATCTGCAGGGCGCCGATCTGCGAGGTGCGTACCTCATCGCAGCGGACCTCACCGGTGCCGATCTGCGTCTGGCCGATCTGATCGGCGCCGACTTCCGGGACGCGGACCTGTCAGGCGCCGACCTCAGCGGGAGTCTCTTCCTCACCCAGGCCCAGCTCAACGCGGCCAGGGGCGACATGGCGACGAAACTCCCGCCCTCGCTCAGCCGCCCCACGCACTGGCACCGGTGATTCCCGGCCCGGACCGCCATTCTGACGGCCCGGGCAATGCCCGCGCGGCACCCGGACCATCGGCCGGCGCGGTTGGGCACCGCCGACGCCCCGTGGTTCGTTGCACAGTGTGGCGTACCCGGAACGCCTTCGACGACCGGACCGAGGAGTCCCGTACGTACTCAGTGACAAGGAGAGCGGTGACGTCGACCACGGAACCCTTCCCGAGCTCGGCGCGGCCGCACTCCGCCGTCCGTCCGAGGAGATAGTGCTCACCGGAGGCCCGTACGACCTGCGCAGGACCGTGGTGTCGGTACGCCGAGACACTCGCGTGGGAGTCGGTCAGCCGCACCACCGGCTGCGACGCATGACGGCCGTGGGCGGCCGGGCCGCGCGTGCTCGGCCATGGCCGCGGCGAAGGCGTCCGCGACGGTGTCGATGGCCCGGTCGCCGGTGACGTCGACGCCCAGCTGGTGCCCGGCGGCGTGGACACGCCGGATCATGGCGTCGATCTCGGCGGTCCGCTCGGTGTCGGTCTCGCCGCCGACGCACAGGGAGCCGCAGCCGCCGCCGACGTACGGCTCGTGCATCCAGGCCGTCTTGTTGGGGACGATGCCGTCGGCGAAGATCTTGACCCCGTGGATCACGAGGCGGCGCGGATCGGCGTCGCCGAACTCGTCGAGGGCGGTGAGGGTGCGGGCGAACTCCTCGGTGGTGCTCGCCATTCCGGTGGGCAGGAGCAGGACGCCGACGCGGGCGGTCAGTTCGCCGTCGGCCAGCAGCCGGCGGTAGACGTCGAGGGTCTCCGCGCCGAGCGCGCCCCGCATGATGCCGACGCCGCCGGGGCCGAGCCCGGGCTCGGTGTAGCTGGTCACGCCGAGCCGGGCGAGCGTGGCGAGGGTCGACCTGATCGCGTCGGTCCGCTCCTGCCGACTGAGCGGCGGCAGCGCGTTCTGGACGAGGGCCTGGGCCCCCTCGTGGAGCAGCCCGGTCGGCTCCCCGGCTTCGTCCACGACGATGGCCCCGCCGGGCGGCGCGACGGTGCGCCGGCCGATCCCGATGAGCTCCAGTGCCTTGGAGTTGACCCAGGTGGCGTGCCCGGAGAAGGAGTAGAGGACAACGGGGTGGTCCGGGCTCACGGCGTCGAGGTCGCGCCGCGAGGGCAGCCGCGACGGATCGGAGACGCACTCGTCGAGATAACCGGTGTCCCAGCCGTGCCCCGTGATCCACTGCCCGCCTGGAACCCGCCCGACGGCCTCCCGTACCGCCTCGGCCACATCCGCGAGGGAGGACACGGCGGGATGGCCGAGGTCGAGGGAGAGCGGCGGCGTCGCCATGCCGAAGGCGCATCCGTGCAGATGGGAATCGTTGATACCGGGAAGCAGCGTCGCCCCCCCCCGCAGGTCGACGACGCGGGTGCCGGGTCCGACGAGCGGCGCGATGTCGTCCCGCCCACCGACGCACTGATGACCCCACCGGTCACCGCCAAAGCCGAGGCAACGGAGAACTCCGCATCGACCGTGACCACCCGCCCGCCGAGAAACACCAGATCCGCATACGTGTCCACAAAAAAAGGTCCTTTCGAAAACCGGGCGCACCACGGCCACCCGCGAACAATCTCCCGAGGACTATGGCCACGCCCCCACCCCCCCGCACATCGCCTGCGCGTGTCCCGTCTGCGCAGGTGGGTCGCCCCAGCGGCGGCCCGCCGCAAGCCACTTCGTACGCGGCCTGTGCTACGGCGCCGGCACCCTGGCCACCAGCACTGTCGCGATCTGGCTCCAGCAGCACTTCTGACCGCGCCCCGCTTGCCTCCATCCCGCTGCCACCGGTCACGCCGTCTTGCCGAACGTCCTGAGCGCAGCCTCACGCGGCGGTGCCCCTGCGCGGTCAGCTCGTGCGCGCCGTATGGCGGCCGCGTGGGTGACGGCGGCCTGGCGGCGTCCGTGAGGGCGGCGAGGTAGGTGCACAGCGCGCGGACGGGGCAGCTGCCCGGGTCGGTGCCCTACAGGACGGCGTTCGTGGTGTGCTTGTGGACTTTCTTCCGGTACACGGTCACGTCGGAGCCGAGCTCCGTCTCCACGGCGGCGGCGAGGTCCAGGGCGACCGGTTCGGAGACGCGGGCCGCCGTGTCGAAGCCGAGCAGCACCGGGGCGTTTCGCTTCCCGGTGAGAGTGGCCCGGTCCACCCCGGCGAGCGTGGTGCGTATCTGCGCGGGCAGGGCCGCCGTCGCCTGCTTTGGCTGCGCGGCCGCCGCCTTCGCCTGCGCGAGCGTGGCGATCACGGGGCAGGTTTGCCAGCACGGACCATGACGTAGCCCATTTTGTCCCGGCACAGGTCGAGGATCAGCGGATAGGCCGAGTCCAGTTGCGCGGCGAGGTCGGTACCCAGGAGTTCCTCGATCTGCCGGCGACGTGCCGCGAAGATCTGGGGGATCAGGTGGTAGGTGGGTGTGAAGTCGCCGGTCCTGTCACGTACGCGGTCGATGGTAAAGCCGGCCTGCTGGGCGAGGGTCGGGTAGTCGTCGAGGGAGCCGGGTAGGGGAGCGAGCGCGAAGCCTGCGCGGAAGAGCGCCACGTCCTGGTCGGTGAACGGGACGTGTTCGAAGCAGTCCGCGAGGACGAGCCGGCCACCGGGACGCAGGACGCGCCTGGCCTCGTGCAGAGCGCGGGGGCGGTCGGCGAAGTGGGCGAACGACTCGATCGCCCACACGGCGTCGAACGACGCGTCCTCGAACGGCAGGTTCATCGCGTCGGCCTGCAAGAACTCGGTGCGGTCGGCGACGCCGGCGCGTGCGGCGCGGTCGCGGGCCTGCTCTACCTGGGCGCTGCTGGCGGTGATGCCGAGGACATGCCCGCCGGAGACATGGGCCAGACGCACCGTGGGCCGTCCGGTGCCACAGCCCACGTCCAGCGCCCGTTGCCCGGGCCCGAGGGCGAGCTCGTCGATCAGTTCGTCGGTCCACCGGTCCTGCGCCGCTGTCAGCTCCTGCCACGCCTCGTCCGCCGACAGCGTCCGCCCGGGTTTCGGGCGCACCCCGTCGTCCCACATGCCCAGGTGCATGCTGTCGCCCATCGTCAGGCTGTACAGGCCCCCCAAGCGGTCGTACCACGCTCCGACCTCCTGCACGGAAGGCCCCTGATCCGCTGCCTGCTCCATGACGCCCTCCCTGCGCGGACCGGTCCGGTCCGATACGCCGCGCCCGGCTCCTTGTCGCCGTGCGCCCTTCAGCATGCGGGGCCGGTGAACCTGTGGGGAAGGGCGCGTGGGGCGGAGCTCGGCGCACCTCGGTGCGCCCCCGCACCACAACGGCTAGTGCTGCGACCGCATGGGTTCGCCTCGGGCACCCGCGACCTCGTCGTAGCCGAGGTGCAGCTTGCCAGTAGCTCCCGCGCCCACCCCGCGTTCTCGTGCATCCGCACGGCGCAGTAGGCCTTCGCCAGGGCTGACTGCTCGTCCCGGTAGACCCCGGCGTCCTGCAGCTGGGCCAGGCGCGTCACCATCCCGCACGAGGCCGTGGCGTTGCCGAGCATGTTCACCAGCAGGTCCTGCACGAGACGGCCCGTGCTCCACGGCTGGTGCCGGGGTGGCGCCAGGCGGTGCCGCATCGGTGCCACCGTTAGTGCCGAAACCCCCGTGGCGCCACATTGGCCCAAGCTGACAACAGTGCATTTCCGCAGCTCAGAGTGATTGCGCCAGATCTCGGCACGGAGGAGTCGCCTTGCAGGTTGCGCAAGGCGCCATTGTGGTGCCATCATGGCGTCATGGACCTCACTCCGTATGTCGACACCCTCCGCCGCGAACTCGCGGTGGCCGCTGAAGCCGGCGGCGACGAAGCCCGCGAGCTGGCCGAGAGGCTCACCGCCCCCCTGGAGTCGGCGGCCCGGCTGACCATGCTCAATGTGCTCTCCGCCGCGATGGATGAGATCACCCGCGAAATCGCCCCCGGCTCGGTCGACGTACGGCTGCGAGGGCTCGACCCCGACTTCGTGGTGACACCACCGCCTGCCGACGGTGGTGCCCCCGCGGAGCCGGCCGCGTCTGTCGAACCACTCAAGGCGCAGGCGCCCGCCGACGGTGACGAGGGCGGCACCGCCCGCGTCAATCTGCGTCTGCCGGCCCACCTCAAGGCGCGCGCCGAGGAGGCCGCGAGCCGCGAGGGCCTATCGGTCAACGCGTGGCTGGTGCGGGCCGTGTCGGCCGCGGTCGACGGCGGCACCCGGCCGCGTACGACGGAGAAGACCCGGACCATCGGACAGAGCTTCACGGGCTGGGTGCGCTAGCCGCGCCCCCGCCGCACCACTTCACCCACAACACGTCCCACCAGCGGGGACGTCCCGAAGACCCAAGAGGACGGGACAGCCATGCCTTCTTTCGACACTCCCGAACCGATCTCGGTCACCGCGCGCGTGGAGGCCGGTTCCATCCAGTTCACCGCGGGTGACGGCCTCGCCACCGTCGTCGAGGTGCAGCCGCGCGACCTCAGGAAGGACCTGGACGTGCGGGCGGCCGACCAGACCGAGGTCACGTACGCGAGCGGCGTACTGACCGTCAGGACGCCCAAGTCCAATCTGTTCGGCCGCACCGGCACCGTCGACGTGACGGTCGAACTGCCCACCGGTTCACGCATCGACATGACCGGTGCCTGGGCCCAGGTGCTCGGCGAGGGCCGGCTCGGCGAGGTCCGCGTGAAGACCTCGTCCGGCGATGTCCGCCTCGATGCGACCGGCCCGCTGAAGCTGACCGCGTCGCACGGCTCGATCACCGTGGACCGGGTCGAGGGCCTGGCCGAGATCACCACCAGCTCCGGCAGCCTGCGCGTCGGCCTGGTCGACGGCCCCGCCGTCCTGAAGAACTCGCACGGCACCACGACCGTCGGCGCCGCGACCGGCGAGCTGCGAGTGAGCGGTGCCAACGGCGACATCGAGATCCGGCGCGCCGAGGACTCGGTCACCGCCACCACCGCCCACGGCACCCTGCGCGTGGGCGAAGTGGCCCGCGGCACCATTCAGTTGGAGACCTCCTACGGTGCCATCGAGGTCGGCGTCCGCGAGGGCACGGCCGCCTGGCTCGACGTCAGCTCGGGCTCCGGCCAGGTGCGCAACACGCTCACCGTGTCCGAGACCCCGGAGAAGACCGAGGACACCGTCAAGGTCCGCGCCCGCACCCGGCACGGCAACATCGACGTCCGCCGCGCCACGGCCTGACCCCGGAAGAACCAGCCTCAACTCATCCACTTCCCCAGCCGCTTCAGCCTTCGAACGGGAGGGCTCCATGCCTTCTTCTGTCATGCCCACATCCAGACAGGGTGACAATCACCCGTCGCCGGCCGCCGTCTCCACCGTCGGTCTGCGCAAGGCGTACGGCGACAAGACCGTCCTCGACGGCATCGATCTGCGCATCCCGGCCGGGTCCGTGTTCGCGCTGCTCGGGCCGAACGGCGCCGGCAAGACCACCGCCGTGAAGATCCTCTCCACCCTGATCAGCGCCGACGCCGGCGACATCCGCGTCGGCGGCCACGACCTGGCCGCCGACCCGCAGGCGGTCCGGTCCTCGATCGGCGTCACCGGGCAGTTCTCCGCCGTCGACGGGCTGATCACCGGTGAGGAGAACATGCTCCTCATGGCGGACCTGCACCACCTGTCCAAGCGCGAAGGGCGGCGGGTCACCGCCGAGCTGCTGGAGCGGTTCGACCTCGTCGATGCCGCCAAGAAGCCCGCCCAGAGCTACTCCGGCGGCATGAAGCGCCGCCTCGATATCGCCATGACCCTGGTCGGCAACCCGCGGATCATTTTCCTCGACGAGCCGACCACCGGCCTCGACCCGCGCTCACGGCACAGCATGTGGCAGATCATCCGCGAGCTCGTCACGGGCGGCGTCACCGTCTTCCTCACCACCCAGTACCTGGAGGAGGCCGACGAGCTCGCCGATCGTATCGCGGTGCTGAACGACGGCAAGATCGCCGCCGAGGGCAGCGCCGACGAGCTGAAGCGGCTCATCCCCGGCGGACACGTGCGACTCCGCTTCTCCGACCCGTCCACATACCAGAGCGCCGCCCTCGCCCTGCGCGACGTCACCCGGGATGACGAGACGCTGGTGTTGCAGATCCCCAGCGACGGCAGCCAGCGCGAGCTGCGCTCCATCCTCGACTGGCTGGAATCGGCCGGCATCGAGGCGGACGAGCTGACCGTGCACACGCCCGACCTCGACGACGTGTTCTTCGCGCTGACCGGCTCCACCGTGCCGAGCCAGCGCAACCAGCCCAAGAAGGAGGATGTCCGATGAGCTCCCTCTCCCTCGCCGTGCGAGACTCGTCCACGATGCTGCGGCGGAATCTGCTGCACGCGCGGCGCTACCCGTCCATGACACTGAATTTGCTGCTCACGCCGGTCATGCTGCTGCTGCTCTTCGTCTACATCTTCGGCGATGCGATGAGCGCCGGCATCGGGGGCGGCGGGGCGGACCGGTCCGAGTACCTCGCGTATCTCGTCCCGGGCATCCTGATGCTGACCATCGGCGGCACCACGATCGGCAGCGCGGTGTCCGTCGCCATGGATATGACCGAGGGCATCATCGCCCGCTTCCGTACAATGGCGATCCACCGCGGGGCGGTACTCATCGGGCACGTCGTCGGCAGCGTGCTGCAGTGCGTGATGAGCGTGGTCCTCGTCGGGGCCGTCGCGGTGGCCATCGGGTTCCGGGCCACGGACGCCACCGCCCTGGAGTGGATCCTGGCGCTGGGCCTGGTGACGCTCGTCGCCCTCGCGCTCACCTGGATCGCGGTCGGGATGGGCCTGTCCAGCCCGAACCCCGAGGCGGCCAGCAACAACGCGATGCCGCTGATGATCCTGCCGCTCCTCTCCAGCGCCTTCCTACCGGTCGACGCGATGCCGGGCTGGTTCCAGCCGATCGCCGAGTACCAGCCGTTCACCCCGGCCATCGAGACACTGCGCGGGCTGCTGCTCGGCACCGAGATCGGCCACAACGGGTGGCTGGCCGTCGTCTGGTGCCTCGGGCTGGCCTTGCTCGGCTACTTCTGGTCCAAGTCGCTGTTCAACCGCGACCCGAAGTAACGGGAGAGGGACCGGTCAGCAGCTCGAGGGCCGCGGACCGCAGCTCGTCCCACTCCAGGGCGGCGTACCCCGACACCGCGTCGGGGTACGCCGCCCCGTCGGCGTTCTGCGCCGCCTGCCGGGCCCGGGACGAGGACATTGACGGCTGCAACTCGCGCTGCACCCAAAGCCGTTCGCCCTGCGCATCGAGCACCACGCAGTCGACACTGCCGGTCAGGCGGGCTGTTGGATCTCGAGGCAGAGGTGGCGGGGTCCGCGGAGCATGGCGCTCTGCCGGTAGGGGGGCGGGTCTTGGACCAAGGTCGCGGTGCTGAGGTGGGGGATCAGTGCGCCGAGTGCGGTCTCGGCTTCGATGCGGGCGAGCGGTGCGCCGTAGCAGAGGTGGATGCCGCCGCCGAAGCCCAGGTGTTGATTGTCCCGGCGGGTGGGGTCGAACCGATCGGGGTCGTGAAACCTCTTGGGGTCGCGGTTGCCCGAGGCCAGCGCGAGTATGACGGAGGTGCCTTTGGGGATGGAGGTGCCGGCGACGTCGATGTCGGCGAGGGGGATACGTTCCCGCATGTGGACCGGGGGCTCGTAGCGCAGCAGTTCCTCCACCGCGCTGGGCAGCAGGTCGGGTTCGCGGCGCAGCCGGTCCAGTTGTTCGGGGTGGCGCAGCAGGGTGAGGACCCCGTTGGTGATCAGGTTGACCGTCGTCTCGTGTCCGGCGATGAGCAAAAGTATGGCGGTTACCGCGAGTTCGTCGCGGCTGAGCCGGAGGGACGGGTCGGGTTCGTTGATGAACGCGGACAGCATGTCGTCGCTCGGATGGCCGCGGCGCTGTTCGGCGAGGTCCACCAGGTACTGGCCCAGCTCGGCCCGCGCCTGTTGGCCCGCCCGGTCCCGCTCGGTGGTGTCCTCTTCGGGCCTGACGTCGGCAGCCGCGACGAGCGCGTCGGACCATTGCCGGAACAGCGGTTCGTCCTCGCGTGGCACACCGAGCAGTCTGCAGATGACCGTGACGGGCAGCGGGTAGGCGAAGTCGTCGACGATGTCGATCTGCTCGCGGTCCCGGAGCGCCTCGAACAGATCCATGGTGATGTCGGCGATCCGGCCGCGCATGGCGTCGACCCGGCCGGGGCTGTGCGGTGGGCCGAACGGCCGCATGGCCAGGGTGCGCAGCCTGTGGTGCTCAGGGTCGTCGAGCCGCAGGAAGGGCGGCCGCGGAACTTCCTCGGACGGACCGCTGGGCGGGGCCGGACGGTTTCGGGGATCGACGCTGATCCGCGGATCGTGGAGCAATGCGGTGATCTCGTGGTAGGTACCGACCAGATAGCTGCCGTCTGCCTGCCGCAGGACGGGCCCGGCTTCGCGGAGTTCCGCGTACAGCGGGTAGGGGTCGGGGCGGTTGGCGTAGTCGGTGATCCGTTCCAGCAGGGTGTCCGCGGTCATGATGTGGCTCCTCGGGGACGGGCGGGAGGGTCAGCCTTCGGGCTGCACCACGGTCAGCCGGCGGTCCGGCAGGTAGCCGGTCAGTGCGACGGTGGGGCCGTGGGAAAGCCCCTTCGGATCCGGCACATCGGAGGGGACCGGGATTTCGGCCGCGATCGCACGGTCCGCCGCGCCGGGCGCGGGCGGGAACGGAGCAGCGGTCTCGATCAGGTGCTGGTAGTACTCGAGCGACTTGGCCATGTTGATGGTGACCGCTGCGGTGACCCGCCCCCGGTAGCCGTACACCATTGCCAGACGGCGCGCCTCCAGCGAGCCCTGCGCGAGGACGACCTGGTCGGAGAAGGAAGGGACGCCCACAGACTTGATGTTGAGCCCGAACTGGCACGACCAGAACGCCGGCACCGCAAGGTGGGGACGCCTCAACGGCCCCGGATTCACCATGTTGTGAGCCGCCACCTCGGCCTGCGCGACTGCGTTGCCCCAGTGCTCCAAGGAGAGCATCTGGTACTCGAACAAGGGGTGCGGGAAGCGGGAGACGTCACCGGCCACGAAGACATCGTCGGTGACGATCCCGTACATGTTGAAGGCCCGGCATCCCGCGTCGCAGGCGACCCCACGCGGGCCCGCCGCAAGTCCGGAATCCGCCAGCCACTCGACGTTACGCACCGCCCCCAACGCCACGACGCACACGTCCGCCTCGACGCGGCTGCCGTCGGACAGGTCCGCACCGATGAACCGGCCGCTGCCGTCCCCGCGCAGGGAAGTGACCGTCACCCCGCACCGCAGGTCCACCCCGTGGTTCCGGTGCATTGCGGCGGCAAGCTTCGACAGCGTCCCGCCGAGCGCGCCCACCAGGGGGCCGGGGCCACGTTCGGCGACCGTCACCTCCAATCCCCGTTCCCGGCAGGCCGAGGCGATCTCCGAGCCGGTGAAGCCCCCGCCGATCACCAACACCCGCCGCGGCCCGGCGGCCAGCCGCTCGGCCAGCCACCCGCCGTCATCGCGGGTGCGCAGAGTGAACACCCCGTCCAGGGCGGCCTCCTCCGGGTTGGGCCAGGGCCGCGCCCGGGTCCCGGTGGCGATCAGCAGCCGGTCGAACGGCAGCGCGTCCCCGTCGGCCAGCAGCACCCGCTTCCCCATGGGGTCCAGACCAGTGGCTCGCACCCCCAGCCGCCACTCGGCGTCCGGATCCCGGCGCATCGGCAGCCCGGTGGTGTCCGCAGCCACCGGACCGAGCAGCACCTGCTTGGACAGCGGCGGTCTGTCATAGGGCGGGTAGGGCTCATCTCCCACCACGGTCAGTGAGCCGGTGAAGCCCTCCTCACGCAGTGTCTCGGCGGCCCTCAACCCGGCCAGCGACGCACCGACGATGACGATCCGGCCCTCCCACAGGTCACCGGTCACCGGCGCTCACCTCCTCACCGACGAGGATGGCCTGGACCGGGCACGCCGCCGCGGCCTGGCGCACGCGCTCCAGCTGTTCGTCGGGGACCGTTGGCGCGTACAGCAACGCCTCCTCCCCGTGCAGCTGGAACACCTCCGGTGCGAGGAACACGCACTGCGCATAGCCCTGGCAGCGCGTGAGGTCCACAACGATCCGCATCCCACCACTCCCTTCGTCGCCTCACCCCCTCCTCCCTTTCCACAGTGAGGGAAGAATCGGAAGCTCGCCCGGCCACTGCGCCGGAGGCGGGGCAGGAACAGGGTTCACAGGACAGGAGGAAATCGGACAGCGACGGGCCGACAAACAGCGCCGCATGGAAGTGAGGTACCTCGGCTCTGCGGCCGCAGGCGCCTCCGCCGCACGGCCACGCCCGGCTGCGGCGGGCCTGCGGCCGGTCGCTGTTGCGCCGTATGGGTGTCGGCCCGCGGATCGTCGCCGACGGCCCTCGGCAGGTGGTCGGCAATCGCTGCGACGTGGCAAGGCCCAGCCGGACAGCCGGACAGCCTGATAGTGGAGACAGGGAGGCATCTTCCGAGACTTCGGAGCCGCCATGGACCGCCACCCTCCCATCGCCGAGCACGGGCGCTGAACCCTGGCGAGCCCGGAGGCGCCGTGTTCACCGTCTGCTCGTCCGGCGGCGAAGCGCCCGCACCCCCACGGCCGACGGGCTCATCGGACAGATGGGGGAAGTCAGCCGGTTCTGGCAGCACCGGCTGCGCCAGTCCCGCGGGTTCGCTGACGCCTGGGACCTGCCGGACGAGGGCATCCGAGGCGGTTCACCCCACACGGGGTGCCGCCCGCCGGACGTCGGTCTGTTCCGTTGCCAGGGACGGTGACGTGCGGGTCAGTTGAAGGTGATGTCCCAGCGGTAGCCTTCGCAGGCGTACTCGGCGTTGCTACCGCCGGGCATCACGCCCTCGTAGATACTCGCGCCATCGCCGCAAGTGTGGTCGAAGCGGTTGTGGGCGCAGATCCATCGGGTGATGCAGGCGCCCTCGTTCCGGATGCGGAGGTCGAGCTTGTACCCGTTGGCGTGGGAGCGGGGGCCGGGCTCGTTGCCGACGGTGAGCCAGGCCGGACCCGGCGGCGTGAGGAGCGGCGGGGGTGGAGGACCGCCGGGACCGTCAGGGCGCCAGGGGGTGGTGGCGGGGCGGCGGGAGTCAGGCTGGAGACCAGGGCCGTCACCGCGGTCTCGGCGATCGTCGCGGGGTGCAGGGTTACGGTGCTCACCGGCGGATCGTTCTCGGCGTATGCCTGGTCTTCGCTGGCGCAGACGAGGAGGAGGTCGTCGGGGATCCGCAGGCCATGGCGGGCCGCTGCGGCCAGGACCTGGCGGCCGCCGGGGTCGTAGACCGTGTAGACCGCGTCGCAGGCGCGGGCGGCGAAGACCGCGTCGAAGTTGTGGCCCGGGGAGTCGTACGGGTCGAAGGTGAGGAGCAGTGGCGTCCGGCCGTACTCGTGGCACCACTGCTCGTACGCGCGGGTCACGGCCCGGGTGTAGTGCTCGTCGCCGTACCCGGCGTGCAGGGCGATCCGCCGGGCGCCCGAGGCCGCCAGGTGGCCGAGGACCTCGCGGGTGGTGGCGGTGTGGTCATTGTCGACCCAGACGTCCCCGGGCCTCGGAGCGACGGGGCGGCCGTCGAAGACGAGCGGGATGCCCCGGGCGCGCAGCGCACGCAGCACCGGGTCGTCCGTGGGGCTGTCGAGGAGCAGCATGCCGTCCACGGTGAAGGTGTGCCAGGGCGTCTCGGCCCCGCAGGTGGCGGGGAGGATCGTCAGGGCGTAGCCGTGGGCGTGCGCGGTGGCGGTGGCGGCGGTGAGGAGCCGGGCGAAGTACGGGACGTCGAGGAAGTTCCAGGCCGATCCGGCGTAGGTCGTGACGGCCACACCCAGGGTCTTCCCGGTCCGTAAGGTCCGCTGGGAGCCGTAGCCGAGCATGGTGGCCACCTCGCGGACCCGGCGGCGCGTGGAATCGGCGAGTCGGCCGGTTCCGTTGAGAGCGTGCGAGACGGTGGCGGTGGAGACCTCCGCGGCGCGTGCCACATCGGCGAGAGTGGGCCCTGGCATGGCGTCATCCTACGGATTCCGTCGTCCGGGGCGGGTTCTGGTTACGGCGTTATTCAGAGAGGGTCCAGCCACAGCGAATGCAGCCCAACCCTGGGAGTGGTCATGAATTCTTCTCTCGCCCGGCGGACCATGCTCGCCGCAGGTGCGGCCGGACTGGTGAGTGCGGCGGCCGGCCCCGCCGCGGCCGCCGCAGATCGGAGTGCCGCGGCCCTGGTCGTCCACAACGCACGGGTGTTCACCGGGCTCCCCGGCGCCCGGCCCGCCGAGGCCGTGGCCGTCGGGCACGACGGCCGCGTTCTCGCCACCGGCCGGGGCCGTGACCTGCGTCGCCTCGCCGGACGGGGCACCGAAATCGTCGACGCGCGCGGGGCGACCGTGATGAGCGGCATCCATGACGGCCATGTGCACCCGCTCTCCGCGGGTGACCGCTCACTGCGCCCTTCCCTGGAGGGCGCTGAGACGACCGCCGAGGAACTCCTGGCGATCCTCACCGGTTTCCTCCAGGACATGCCCGGCCAGGAGCCCAACGGCTGGCTGGTGGTCTCGGACTGGAACCCGATCGGGTTGCTGCCGCATGGCGCCATCCCCCACCACTCCCTGCTCGACACTCTTCCCACCCGCCGCCCGGTTGCCCTCCTCGGGGGCGACGGACACAACATCTGGGTCAACGCCCGCGCCCTGGAGATCGCCGGCATCACCGCGGCGACCCCCGATCCGGTGGGCGGAAAGATCGTGAAGGGGCCGGACGGGCAGCCCAGCGGGGTGCTCAAGGACGACGCCCAGCCCCTGGTGACCCACCACATCCCAGAGCCGAGCGAGGCCGATCTGGTCGCCGCCTGCTCCCGGGTCCTCGCCCAGGCGGCGGCCTCCGGGGTAACCACGATGATGGACGCGTTGGTCGGGCAGAGCGAGTTGGCGACGTATCAGGCTCTGGCGAACGCGGGGACGTTGCCGCAGCGGATCGTCCCCGCGATCAGGATCGACG
Source organism: Streptomyces sp. NPDC002958 (assembly GCF_055563255.1). Taxonomy (NCBI): domain Bacteria; kingdom Bacillati; phylum Actinomycetota; class Actinomycetes; order Kitasatosporales; family Streptomycetaceae; genus Streptomyces; species Streptomyces sp. NPDC002958. The sequence continues at coordinate 120,865 of NZ_JBVHDS010000016.1, forward strand.
CAGACCTGGCGAAGGACCCGAAGGCGGCGCTTGCTTATGCGCGCGGGCTGCAGCGCTCTTTCCGTAACGTACCTGGGCTGCGGTTCGGGACGATCAAGGTGTTCCTCGACGGGGTGATCGAGTACCCGGCGCACACGGCGGCGCTCCTGGCGCCGTATCTGGACGGCTCGGGGCACCCGACGGACAACCGCGGTGAGCTGTATGTCTCCGGACAGGATTACGGGCGGCTGACCGCGGTCTTCAACCGGGCCGGCTGGCAGATGCATGCCCATGGGCTCGGTGACCGCGCGGTGCGCACGGCGCTCGACGGGTACGCGTACGCCCGGCGCGCGACCGGGCTGCGCGGTGCCCGGAACACCATCGCTCACCTCCAGCTGGTGGACCCGGCGGATCTGGGACGGTTCGCCGCACTGGACGTGGTGGCCTGCATGCAGCTCCAGTGGGCGGAACAGGACACGTGGACGATGGAGGCGCTCCTGCCATACATCGGACCCGAGCGGCACCGGTGGGTGTACCCTGCCCGCTCCCTGGAGCGGCATGGGGCCCGGCTCTCGGGCGGTTCGGACTGGCCGGTGGACCCGCTCCAGGTGTGGAACCAGATCCGTACGGCGATCGACCGCACGGGCGCGGAAGGCGAGGGGCCGCTCTACCGGGAGTTGGAGGGGTTGAGCCGTACATCGGCGCTGCGGATGCACACGTACGGCACGGCATGGCAGCTGCGCATGGACCGACTGACGGGAACGGTCCGGCCCGGGCTGGCGGCGGATCTGATCGTTCTCGACCGTGATGTGACGGAATGCCCGGTGGCCGACGTCAGCGACACCCGTGTCGAGATGACCCTGGTGGGAGGCCGGGTCGTCCACGACTCGCACTCATCGGCGGGCCGGGCCGCGGTCGCGCGACTCGACCGGGCCGCCGCGCCCCGCCCGTCGGTGTTCGCGGCGGTGCACGGCGGACGACACCGGGCCTGCGGCCACGGCGACGACCGACCGTAGTGATCCGGCCTCCGTATGGCCGCGTCCAGCTCTGCGGGCCCACACCTGGGCCCCGATAGGCTCTCAGCGCTGTGCAGGCAGGGTCTGGCACGCTGGACGGGCGGCGGGTGAGGTATCCAGGCCGGTCGCGCACAGGTTCGGGTAGGCGGTGGTGTGGCCGGTCCTCGCCTGCTGGCGCTGCCTCTTCGACGCAGTTGCCGGGCACGTGTGGCTATCGGTCACCGACCACGGAGGCGAGTCCGTCGAACAGTGCGTCGACGGCGGTGTCGGTCATCCGGTAGCCGTCAGCTGTCTCGACGATATCGCCCGACGCGACACGGGAGTTCCACCACTCTTCGAGGAAGCCAGGGGCGTATCCGCCGGTGCAGAAGCCGAACGGGTCGGACGTCAGGCAGAAGACGATCATGAGTTCGTAGTCCGGCAGCGCGTAGGAGCGCTCGTACTGCGGGGGCGTCCTGACGTACCGTTCGAAGGAGCATGCCTGGTTGTAGCTGGTGAACAGCCAGAACAGGTAGTCGTACATCAGCGTCGAGCGAGCATCGGCGTGCAGTGCGAAGAACCCCTTGTCCCGCACGACGGCTTCCGCCAGCGCCCGCATCCGCAGGTCCGCGTCGGGCAGGACGTCTGCGACCTTGCGGAAGGCCCGCAGCAGTACGGGAGAGAAGCTGCCCTCGCGCACCGTGGCCAGGGCGGCGAGCCGGTCCTGTTCCGAGGTGTCGTACACGGACTCGTCGACCAGGCCCGTGACGAATGCCTCGAAGTTCTCCGCGACGAAGGTGACCGTGAAGTCGCTTTCCTGGTCGACGTGCACCACGGTCGGCTCGCCGTGCTTGCCGCAGGTGCGGTAGTCGAGGGCGAGCATGTCGTGGCCTGCCGAGGGCGTGTTGGCGAAGTAGACGCCGATGTCGGGGTACTCCCACATGTCGATCCAGAACCGGCTGCCGAACTCGCCGCCGAGCGAATTCGGCTTGGTCCGTCCCATGCCCAGGATGCCGGTGATCACGATGTGGTCCTCGGCCCAGGAGGTCGGCTCGGTCATGGGGAAGCAGTCCCGGGTTGGGATGCCGCCATTGTGCGTCCTCATCAGAGTGACGTAGGAGCCGGGCAGGCGATAGCCGCCGAGCTCCTCCTCCAGCGAGGCGATCAGTTCGGGTGAGGGCGGGGTGTGTTCGGTGTAGTTCTCCAGTGCGTACGCCGAGTCCTGCCAGAATCCGGCGACGTCGAATTCTTCGAGGTGCCCCACCGCACCCTCCTTCCGTACGTTTCTTCGGTGATCGTACGGGGCCCCGTGTCGCCATGGCGGCCGGGGCCACGGCATCTGACCTTGCTCCGGAGGAGCAGGACGTGCACGCGGACGGATGACGCAGCCTCAGCCCGCGTGAAACTGGTGTTGTTCGGCCGCTCGCCCTGGTCCTGCGCGTGGGTGCTTCAATACCTCGGGTTCCCGAGTCCCGGTTGACCTTCCCGCGCACCGCTTTCGGACGGGCGGCGCGGCCCCAGTGCCTGCTGGACGGGCGAGGGCGGCCGCGATGCTACCGCCGCTGCTCGCCCACGCCGCGCTGCTCACCGAACTCGCCCACCTCGATCCCGGCGCCGACGTCGGCCAGCAGTTTCGTCCGCAGTGGTCCTGGGCCGCGTGCCCGGCAATACCGTGGTGAGAGACGTCAGTGCCCTCTGGAACCCCCGATGAGCGAGCAGTCGGCCCCCGCCGACAGCGCCGCCCGGCAGCAGCTGGAGCCCGCGGCCGCCGAGCGGTACGCGCGTACGCGGCCAGAACCCGCGCGAACGCCGACCAGTTCGCCGCCGACCTGGAAAAAGGGCTGCGCGAGGCCCGCCTCACCCGCCCGCCGCCCAGCGCCCGGCCGTCGCCTGATGGCCCCGCAGCACGGCCCGCGCCGCGCCCGGATTGCCTCTCCGACTCCGCCGCGACTGAGGCGGTGTCGCTATGTATCGACCAACGCCGGGACGGTCAGCAACCTTGGCCAAGGGTTTTCGGAGAATCCTGGCATTCCGTTTCCGTCGCCAAGACGGTGGTGCCGTCGCTCGGGGCGGCAGGCCACTCGCGGCGTCCTTCGTCGTGCCAGAGCGGGCGTCGGTCGACCCGTAGGCCGAGGATCTCGGGTCGCGCGTAGTGGCCGCGGGAGTCGACCCAGACCTTGACGGCGTTGATGTCGGCGAGGTCGATCCCGGCGGTGACGAGCTTTTCCTCGGGGCCGGTGTGCGGGCCGGCGAGGTACTGGTTGAAGGGGTGGATCACGGCAGACCAGCCGCCGCCCGCGGTGATGTGTTTCTGCGGTCCGATGGTGGACTCCATCCACCGCAGGCACGTCTCGTCCACCGGGTTTCCTGCGGAGATAACAAATGTCTGGGCTGTGAGCGCGTGGGTCTTCATCATGGCGTCGATCTGGATGTCGGCGACGGCCTCGAAGCCGGTCATGGTGGACAGACCGGGCCATGCGGCCGCGTGGATCTGCTGGCCCTGGGTGATCAGGGACTGCCGGGCCAGGTTCATGGTGTGCTCCCAGCAGGCCAGGCCGCCGATCCGGCCCAGCGCGCTGTCGAAGACCCTGAGGGTGGCGCCGCCGCCCTGAGCCCACACGATCCGTTCGGCATAGGTCGGCTGGAGCTTGCGGTGTACGCCGAGGAGTGTCCCGTCGGGTTCGATGAAGACCTGGCTGTTGAAACACGTGCGGGTGCCCGCGAGCCGTTCGCTGACACCGAGGACCGTGCCGACCCCGGTGCGGGCACAGGCGGCCTGGACCCGGGCGATCTCCGGGCCGGGCACCTCGACGGACGCCTCGGCGTAGGCGGCGTTGGCACCCTGTTGGTCCAGCGGGGCGTACGCCTCGATCCAGTAGGGGTAGCCGGGCACGAACGTCTCGGGGAACACCAGGAGATCGATGCCCTCCCGGCCGGCCTGTTCGATGAATGAGATGACCTTGCCGACGGTTGCCTCGGTATCCATGAACACCGGGGCGGCGTGCACCGCCGCGACAGTTCGTTTCGTGGAAGCGGGAGATGACATCGGAGCCCTCCTCGGAGGCGGGGTGCACCGGCGGGAATCAGCCGTCGAGAGGTGTCCGGGGTGCATGGTTCGGACGCGGATGAACAAGATCCGAGCACGTACGACATCTCCGCGCAAGGGCCCATGGCCGCCGTGCCGGATCGGTGCCGCCGTGATCACGGGGCTCACGCCCACTTCGCCGCCCGATGAAATCGCCGCTCGACTTGATTTCGATGGCACACGGGCCATACCCCTGGGCGGATCACGACAACGGTGCTGGTCCGGTCTGCGCGCCTTCGCGGGGGCTCGGCGGGGGCAGCCGGTCGGGGGCCTGCGTTGGCAGGCCCCCGAGCCGGGTCAGTGCAGCGCCTCCCGCAACACCCGGCCTTGCGTTCCGGATGGGGCCGGTACACCGAGCAGCTCGGAGATCGTGGGCGCGACGTCCACATGGCGCGGGGAAACTCGGGCGTTGGGACGTACGCCGGCACCGGCCATCAGGAAGGTGGTCTCCAGTTCGGTCGTAGACCCATGTCGCCCGGCGGGTGCGGCCGGCGGGTTGGGCGCGACCGTCCAGCCGGGCTTCGGCTCGACGAGCAGTTCGCCAATGGCCGGGCTCATCCGCATCATGCGTTGCTCCGGCTTGCCGAACACCGCCCGTACGTGCGGGAGCTCTGCAATGTTGGCGCGGATGCGGGCGATAGCGCCCGGGTCGGCGGCGGCACCGCGCATGTGCAGGCTGCCGTTGCCACCTACCACGATCGCCACGTCGGTGTCGGCCGCGGGCGACGCGCCGCTGCTGAGGAATTCGCCCTTGAACCCGGCCTCGGCGATAGCGGCGAGTACGTCGGTGCCGAACGCCTTGTCGAACGTCGTCATGCCGTGGTCGCCGACGACGAGGAACGTGGTCCGGCCGTACGTACCGGCGTCCTTGGTCGCCTGCACTATCCGGCCGAGCTGGCGATCCATCTCGGCCATCTGGACGGCGAGCTGCGGGTCGTCAGCGCCCCCCTCATGACCCAGCGCGTCCAGGTCATTGCAGTAGACGGCCGTGAAGTCCGGGATCTCCGGCACCGTCACCGGCTTGCCATTGGAGATCACCGGCCGTCCGGCCATCAGGTCCGTGAACTGGTCGACCCGCTTGTCGCATGTGCCGCCGGGCTGCGTGTAGAGCGCCTTCGGATCGCCGTACGTCGTGCCGTAGTTCTGCAGGATGAACCACTGGATCGAGGCAACAGTACGACCCTGCGCACCCAGCGACTGAGCCAGCGTCTCCACCGCCATGGCTCGGCTCTGGCCCGTCGCCACGTTGGTCGTGGGGTTGTACACGTACGCGGTGTTCAGGTGGCGTTCGGGGAAGGCGCCGGTAGCCAGCGATGTCATGGATGGGTTGGTGATCGATTGCATGACACCGGCGCTGGTCGTGATGACGCCGCGACGGGCGAGTGCGTCCAGGTTGGGCGTCGCCACCCGCTGCCGGTACTCGGAATCGAAACCGTCCCACACGACGAGTACGACGTGGTCGGCGCGCGGGTCGGCAAGGCCTTGACCGACGGCCGGCGTTGGGGTGACCGTCAAGGTAATCGCTGCTGTCGCGGCTATCGCGCAGGCGAGGCGTCGAAGACGCATATCAACCTCCCGTTGTTGGGCTTCCATCGGGGGGAAAACTGCCGTGATCGCTTGGCCGGTCGTCGATATCGAGCGGAACAGGTCGTGATCTGCGTGGGAACACTCGGCGGCGTCCGCGATTGGGTGAAGACGTCGGGATCGGCCGCCGGCCGGCGGGTGGATATCGCCGCGTCCAACGGCGGCGCCTGCGGCCATTTGTAATGGCTGCTCAACATGGTTGCCAATCCGAACATCGAGTTGCGGCACCGCGGTTCGGGCGCGGCAGTGCCGCGCGTGCCACCGTGCCCATGCGTGCCGCCGTGCTTCCGGCGACGAGAGGGAGAGACACTGGTCCGGCATTGTCAGCGCGTACAGGGGCTGGGTCGAAAGGACCGACCGCGACTGAGCCTCGATCCACCGACGTGCTCTGAAGGTGATCTCTTGGTCGTTTTCTGAGTTGGTTTCGGTTGGTGGCCGTGGATGGGCAGGTTGTTGCTGCTGGTTTGCCCCTCTTTTCCACGAGTTCGGTTCCGGTTGGGCCCTGGCGGGCGCAATAGTCAGGAACGGTCAGGCCGGTGAGGGTGGGTCGTGGACGGTGTCGAAGAGGTGTGTCCAGGCGTGCTGCCAGGGCCAGTTGTGTGGCAGGTGCAGGGTGATGCGTCGTGCGGATCGGGCGATCCGGGTCGGAACGTGGACGAGGTGGGTGCGGAGGGTGGCGGTGGTGGCTTTGGCGTGGAAGGCGGAGGTCAGCGCGCCGGGCGCAGATCCGTACGGTGGTGAACTCGGCGCGCCGGGCCGGTACGGCGCGTGCGACCAGGGGCGGGCGGCGAGCCGGGTGCGCCGGCCCGCCGCCCCACGACTCAGCCCCCGACGCGGCTCGCCCGCGGGGTACGGGCACGCAGCTCCAGGAAGGCACCCTTCGCGGGCAGGGTGGAGACGCTGCGGCTCTTCGTCGCCTCCGGCGCGAGGTCGGTCCGGTGGAGCTCGCAGTGGGTCAGGACCTCCCGCAGGACGGTCTTCATCTCCAGCAGAGCGATCTTGTCGCCGAGGCAGCGAATCCGGCCGCCGCCGAACGGGATCCAGGTGTAGACGCCCGGCTTGGTCCCGAGGAAGCGCTCCGGCCGGAACCGGTCGGGCTCGGGGTAGAGCTGCGGGTCGCGGTTCATGAGGTAGGCGCTCGCCCACAGGACCATGCCCGGCTCGAAGCGGACCCCGCCGATCTCGATGGGCTTGACGACGGTACGGGGAATGATCTGCGGGATCGAGGGCCGCACCCGCAGCACCTCCTGGACGACGGCGGTCAGGTACGCGTCCTCCTCACCCGCGTCGATCTCCGCGACCAGCCGCGCCAGCGCCTCCGGCTCGCGGCTGAGGAACTCGAAGGCCCAGGAGATGGCGGCGGCGGTCGTCTCGGTGCCCGCGAGGAAGATGGTCATCATCTCGTCACGCAGCTCGGTCTGGGACAGCGGCGTACCGTCCTCGTGGGTGATGCCGAGGAGCACCGAGAGCATGTCGTTGCCGAGGTCCCCGGAAGCCCGGCGGTCCGCCACCGCCCCGGCGATGAGGGCGTTGGCGCGCTCGCGGAGCGTCAGGAACTCGTCCAGCCCCAGCGGCCGGATCATGCGCAGCACGCGCACCGCCGCCGGGGACATCTTGTGGATCATCATGGCCGAGGCCATGCTGTTGTTGAACTTCATCATCCCGATGAGGACTTCGAGGAGCTCGTCCCACTGACGGGGCACCACCCGCCCGAAGATGACCTCACGGATCACGTTCAGCGTGAAGCGGTGCACCAGCGGGTGCAGCGACATCGCCTCGTTCCGCGGCCAGTTCGCCACGTCCTTTTTGGCCATGCGGGTGATGGAGTCCTCGATGCGGTGCAGCGCCTTGCCGTGGAAGCTCGGCATCAGCAGCTTGCGGCGGACCTTGTGCGCGTCCTCGTCCAGCCATGCCAGCCCGGACTGGCCGGTGAACTTCTCGATGGTGGCGGAGCCGGTTCCGGTGTGCAGCACGTCGGCCGGGGCGAGGAACATCTGCTTGATGTCCTCGGGGGCGGAGAGCACGTAGAGGGGGCGGGGAGGGACCCGGATGCGCAGCGCGAACCGGTCCCCGTACTGGTCCCGGCAGCGCTCCACGAAGTCGGCGGGGCTCTTCCAGTACGAGATGATCTGACGCAGCGCGGACACCTTGGGCCCCGGCAGCGCCTCGGCGGGAATGGTCGGGCGGGAGCGGAGCGCGGCCTCGGCCGCGGCGTCGGGGGCGGTGTGGTCGACGGGGCATCCGGCCGCGGCCGCGGCGGCGGCGAGCGTCTCGCCGGACGCGCCGGTCTCCGAAGCCGCCTGCTGGGGAGAGTTCATGACTGTCGGTCATCCTTTCGGGGTGCCGGGGTGGGCGGGGACGTCCGCCCGCCCCTGAGCACGGGTACGGGTCTTCGGGTGTCGTGTGGTGCGGTGTTCTCGGTGCCGGCATGCGGGCGGGTGCCCGGGCCGACGCCGCCCTCGGGCGGCTGCGGTCAGGTCAGGCGCGCAGCGGTCCCCGGCGGGGCGGCCGGGGCGGATACGGTCTCCCGGCCGGTTCCGATGAGGAGCATCGCCAGGCCCCCGGCCAGGCCGCAGCCCGCCATGAACAGCCAGGTGGTGTGGAAGTCGGCCAGCGTGGGGCGGGCGCCGAGGACGGCCGCGACCACGGCCACCCCCAGGGCGAGGCCCACCTGGCGGCACATCGACATCAGGGCGGTGCCGGTGGCGAACCGCTCCGGCGGCAGCGGCAGGGTTGCTGCCCCCGACAGGGCGGGCAGGACCAGCCCCGAGCCGACACCGGCGACGATGCCCGCCGGGAGGAACGCGGCCGCGTAGTCCGGGCTCACGGCGGTCGCGGCAGCCCACCAGACGCCTCCGACGGCGAAGAGCACGCTGCCGGCGAACCCGACCCACCGGGCACCGTAACGGGAGGCGAGGATTCCGCCGGGGACCGCGCACACGGCCGCCATCAGTGGCCCGGGCGCGATCTCCATCCCCGCGCGCAGGACGGAGTGTCCCCAGACCTGTGTGAGGAACAGGGTGGATCCCAGGATCATCGCGCCGAAGCCGGAGAAGAACAGCAGCGTGGCGAGATCCCCGAAGGCGACCGAGCGGATGCGCAGGACGGCGGGTTCCACGATCGGCGACGGGTGGCGCGGGGTCCGCCATGCGCTGTACGCGAGACCGAGCGCACCGGCCGCGGCCAGCGCCAGGACCCGGGCGCTGGCCCAGCCCCACGTCTCGCCCTGCACGATGGCGGCGACCACGGCCGCGATGGCGGCGGCGATCACCAGCGCGCCGGTCACGTCCGGGGCCGAGCGGCCGGTGTCGCGGATCTCGGGAAGGATCCGCCAGGCCACGAGCACGGCCACGACCCCGAGGGGCAGGTTGACCAGGAACACCCAGCGCCAGTCCGCCTGGACGAGGAGGCCGCCGACGGGCGGTCCGGCCGCGGCTGCCGCGCCGCCCATGGCCGCCCACAGCCCCACCGCGGCGCCGCGCTTCTCCGCCGGGAACAGCGGCAGCATCAGCCCGAGCGAGCTGGGCAGCATCAGCGCGCCGCCCACCGCCTGCGCGATCCGGGCCGCGACCAGCACGCCGAGCGCGGGTGCGAAGGCACAGGCCGCCGAGGCCGCCGTGAAGAGCACGAACCCGGCGATGAACGCCCGCTTGCGGCCGGACCGGTCGGCCCAGGACCCGGCAGGCATCAGCAGCGCGGCGAAGGCGATCGCGTACGCGCTCAGCACCCACGAGAGGTCGCCGAGCGAGGCGTCCGGGAAGGACCGGGCCAGCTCCGGGAAGGCGATGTTGACGATGAACAGGTCCAGGGACGAGACGAAGACCCCGGTCAGGACCACGGCGATCGACAGCCCCCGCCGGGCGGCGAGGACCTCCACCCCCGCCCCGGAGGCCCCCGCCCCGGAGGCCGACGCGGCGGCCGTGGCCCCGGCCGCGGCAGGGGCCGGCGCCCGGCCGGTGGTGTGGTGTCGGCTCATGCTTCGATCCACCTCTCCGTGGCGTCCGCCGTGTCGGCGGCGGCCGACTCGATCAGGGCGAAGTGGTCGGCGGCGACCTCCACCTCGTCGTCGGCGACCTCCCAGGCCGGCCAGGACTGCCCGGTGTCACCCAGGAGTTCACCGGCGCGGATCAGGAGGCTGCGGGCCGTGATCGGGGCAACGGTCCGCTCTCGGAGGAGCCTCATGTACGTGCCCATGGAGAGCCAGTTGGCGTCGTCGACGACGATGGCCTCGTCCTTGCGGCGCAGGATCTCCGCCATCACCATCGAGAAGACCCGGTCGGTCTCCTCCTCGCCCTCCGGGGTCGGAGTGTCGATCATCACCACCGGCACGGGGGAGTCCCCGGAGGCCTCGAACCGGGCCGCGAGGGAGTGGGCGACCACCCCGCCGATGGAGTATCCGACGAGGACGAACGGGTCCTCGCCCACGGCCTGCCGGATCGCCTGTTCGAGGACCTCGGTGGCCGCCTCCCAGGTGGCCGGTACGGGCTCTCCGCCGCGGAACCCGGGCAGGGTGCAGACGTAGACGTCGCGTCGGCCCTCGAACCGGGCCGCGAACCGCATGAACTGGTGCGGGCCGGAGCCGACCACGAAGGACGGAACGCAGACGATCTTCAGCCACTTCTCTTCCCGGCCCGACCCGGACCCGCCGACGACCGTGGGGTCGCCGGCGGACGCGTCGGCGGACGAGTCAGCGGATTGCCGGGCGGCGAGCTGGACGACGTACCCGCCGGTGTCCCCGAGGTCGGCCGCGGAAGCGAACGAGTCCTGGAAACGTGAGGCTTCGACCAGCAGCGGCACCGTGTGGTGGATCGACCCCGCCGTGTGTGCGTGGTGCAGCAGGGTCCCCAGGGTGCCCAGACCGGACCGGACCGGCGCGCCGCCCGGCGCGGCGACGGACTCGGACGCCGGACCCTCTCCCAATGCGGCGGCGGTGGTGAGGGTGTCGCCGAGTTCGGTGAGGAGGTGGTGGGCGACGGCGGTGGGGCTGGGGTGGTCGAAGACGAGGGTGGAGGGGAGTCGTATGCCGCTGGCCTGGGTGAGGCGGTTGCGGAGTTCGACGGCGCCGAGGGAGTCGAATCCGAGGTCCTTGAAGGCGCGTTCGGGGTCGACTGCTTCGGGTGAGGTGTGTCCGAGGACTGCGGCCACCTGGGTTTGGACGAGTTCGATCGCGATGCGTTCGCGGTCCTGTTCGGTGGCCGAGGCGAGGCGGTGGGCGAGTGATCCGGTGCCCGATGCGGTCTGGCGGTTGGGTTGGGCGGGGGTGCGGACGAGTCCGCGCAGGAGTGCGGGGAGCATCCCGGCGCGTGCCTGCGCCCGCAATGCCGCCGCATGCAGACGCACGGGCACGGACAGGTGGGTGCTCGTACGCCGTACGGCACGGTCGAAGAGCTCCAGGCCCTGCTCGGAGCTGAGGGCACCGACGCCGGCCCTTTCCAGACGTGCGAGTTCGGCCTCGTCGATCGTCCCGCCCATGCCGCCGGCCTCGCCCCACAGGCCCCAGGCGAGGGACGTGGCGGGAAGCCCCGCCGCCCGCCGGTGTGCGGCGAGGGCGTCGAGGGTGGCGTTGGCCGCGGCGTAGTTGCCCTGGCCGGGGCTGCCGATGAGGGCGGCCACGGAGGAGAACAGCACGAAGGAGGAAAGTTCCAGCCCGGCCGTCAGCTCGTGCAGGTGGAGCGCCGCCTCTGCCTTCGGGGCGAGCACCCGCTCCACCTGGGCCGGGGTGAGGGACTCGATGGTGGCGTCGTCGAGGACGCCGGCGGCGTGTACGACCGCGGTGAGCGGGTGCTCCAGCGAGCCGATCAGATCTGCGAGTTGAGCACGGTCGGTGACGTCGCAGGCGGCGATGTCCACTTGCGCGCCCAGCTCGGTCAGTTCCGCCACGAGCTCGGTCACGCCGTCGGCGGCGGTTCCGCGGCGGCTGAGGAGCAGGAGGTGCTTGGCTCCGTAGGCCTGGGCGTAGTGCTTGGCGAAGAGGGCGCCGAGGCCTGCGGTGCCGCCGGTGATCAGGACGGTGCCTTCGGGGTCCAGGTCGGGGTGGGGGGTGGGGTTGGTCGTGTCGGCTCGGGCCAGGCGGGGGGCCAGGGTGCGGCCGTCGCGGAGGGCGAGTTGGGGTTCGTCCAGTCCGGCGAGTGTGGCCCAGTCGAGGGTGGTGGTGTCGGTGTCGTGCTCGAGGTCGATGAGGAGGAAGCGGCCGGGGTGTTCGGACTGGGCGCTGCGGACGAGTCCCCAGACCGGGGCCTGTGCCAGGTCGGGGGTTTCGCCGTCCGCGGTGGTGATGCCGTGGCGGGTGGCCACGACCAGGCGGGATCCGGCGAGTGCGTCGACCGCCAGCCACTGCTGGAGCAGGGCGAGGGTCCGCTCGGTGACCTCCCGGACCGTGGCATCGGCGGACTCCACCGCCGCGACCACCACCTCCGGCACCGGCCGCCCGGCAGCCACCGCGGTATCCAGCGCCGCCAGGTCCCCGTACTCCCGGCCCAGCACCGCGACTTCGGCCTTCGCCGAGCCACGGACAGCCGGTACGGCCATCCAGTCGATCTGGAAGAGGGAGTTCTGCCGACCGTCCTGGGCCGCCTCCAGCCGTTCCCGGCTCACCGGACGGAAGGCGAGCTTCGCCACGCTGACGACCGGTTCGCCCCCTGCCCCGGCGACGTCGACGCGGAGCGCGTTCTCACCGGCCGACTCGATCCGGACCCGGACCCGGGCCCGGCCGGTCTCACCGAGCCGTACGCCCGCCCAGGAGAACGGCAGTCCGACCGAAGGCTCGTTTCCCTGGAGCAGCCAGTCCAGGCCGCTGTGCAGGGAGGCGTCGAAGAGGGCGGGGTGCAGGCCGAATCCGTCGGCGGTCTCGGCGTGCTCCTCGGGCAGGGCGACCTCGGCGACGACTGCGTCCCCGGCACGCCAGGCGGCCTGCACGCCCTGGAAGGCCGGACCGTAGTCGAATCCGATGCCGGTGAGGCGGTCGTACAGTGCCTCGGCCGTGAAGGGCTCGGCCCCGGCCGGCGGCCACTGCGCCGCCCAGACCGCAGGCTGCTCGGCCTCGGCGGACAGGGTCCCGCGGGCGTGGCAGGTCACTTCGCGGACCTCGTCCTCCCCGCCGTCCTCGGGGCGCGAGTACAGGGTGACCTCACGCCGACCGTCCGACGCGCTCTCGCCGACGACGACCTGGAGCTGTACGGCTGTGTTCCCGTCCAGCAGGAGCGGCGCCTCCATGACCAGCTCGTCGAGTACGGGCGTCCCGGCGCGGAGTCCCGCGGCGAGCGCCAGCTCCACCAGGGCGGTGCCGGGGACGATGACGGTCCCGAGGACGACGTGGTCCTCGACCCAGGGAGCGGAGTCCGTGGAGATGCGCCCGGTGAACAGCCATTCGTCCCGGTCACCGACCTGGGCACAGGCGGCGAGCAGCGGGTGCCTGAGCCGGTCGAGCCCGGCCCCTGTGGCATCGCCGGTGACGGGAGCGGGGGAGAGCCAGTAGTGCTCGTGCTGGAAGGCGTAGGTGGGCAGGTTGGTGTGCTGGGCGCCGGTGTTGGTGTAGTACGTGTTCCAGTCGACGGGGATACCGGCGATGTGGGCGTGTCCGAGGAAGGCGGCGAACACGTGCGCCTCGGGCTGGCGGGCGCGGAGGGCCGGGGCGAGGACGATTCCGTCCTCGTCCTCGAGGCACTGACGCGTGAGCGCGGTCAGGATGCCGTCGGGCCCGAGCTCCAAGTAGCGGGTCACGCCCTGGTTGTGGAGGGT
>NZ_JBVHDS010000017.1:0-8977 GCF_055563255.1 Streptomyces sp. NPDC002958
CGACGCCACCGACCCCGTCGCCAACATCACCGCGGCCGCCAACTACGCCGCCCACCGCTACGGATCGATCGACAACGTCAACTCCGCCTACTGAGTTGCCGGTTCAGTTGCCACTTCGCGATCCGGGACCGGTATCGGCAGCAGTGTCGCCGCCGATACCGTCTCACGCCCCGCCGGTCGGCAATGGGTCAACGCGGCGGCCGGCGTGAAGCCGCATATCGAGGCCGGATGTGTATCGAACAGGCCGCCGGGCCACCGATCCGGACTGCGCGCTGACACGGAGCTCGGACCCTGAGGAGGTCGGGAGCATCACCTTGGACAGCGCCCCGAGGGCATGGCCGAGGATGTGGCTGCGTATCCGGACCCGGCTGTCGAGGCCGCCTTGGCGAAGGCCTCTGGATCAACGAATCTGCACGACCAATCGCCAGATTCTCAGTCCTTGCGTTCGCGTTCTTGGAAGATCCGGTCCAGGTGGTGGTTGAGGACAACGGCGGCGGACTCCGCACTGCGCTGGCCGACGAGGATGCTGGTGCCGAGTCCCGCGGACATGGTCAGCAGGCTGATCGCCTCCAGACGTGCGTCCATATCGGGCCGCGTGAGATGCGCGTTCTGCGCCTGCTGGAGCAGGCCGGTCACGGCGTCCTCCGCAGCATCGGGGTTCTTCATGAAGGGCTGAGCGGCAAGCGCTTCGTCGGTCACGGCCAGCACGGCGTACGAGGTGTAGACGAGGTGGAAGGTGCGGCTCTCCTCGTCGGTGGGCAACGACGCCATGAGTATCGCCTCGATCATCGCGCGCGGCCCCGGGTCCTCCCCGGCTGCCCGGAGCCGGACGACAACCCGCTCGCCGAATCGGGCCGCGAGGTGCTGCAGTCCGTAGAGCAGCAACTTCTCCTTTGTCTGGAAGTAGTACTGCACCAGCCGCAGTGACACCCCTGCCTCCGCTGCCACATCGCGCATCCCCACCGCGTGCAGTCCGCGCCGTCCAGCGACCCGCACGAGCGCCTCGGCGATCTCGGTACGCCGCTCTTCGTGGTCGACGCGTTTGGGCATCGGTCGTTGCTCCGCTCGTCGGTCTCCTGGCCCTGAGCCGCGCCAGGCCATGCTTCATGGTACAGCGGTACCACCATCGTGGTACGGTCGTATCACGAAAAACGGATGCTCCTGGAGGTGGCCCGCCGTGCCCGAGACCACGATCCGCGCCCGCGCCGACGTTGGCCGCTACGTGAACGATGCCCTGCGCGACCGGTACTTCGCGGCCTGCGACGCGGTCTACGCGATGGGCGCGCCCATCTGCGCGGAATTCGACGTGGAGACCGGATTCGGGACGACTCATGTCTACCGGTACGGCCCCACGGACCCCGCCGCCGAATCCCGCACCCCGATCGTTTTGGTGCATGGCGCGGGCAGCTGCTCTGCCATGTGGTACCCGAACACCGCCGCGCTCAGCGCCGACCGGACCGTCTACGCGCTCGACACTCCCGGCGACCCGGGCCGCAGTGTCCAGCGCGAGCCCATCCATCAGCCCGAACGCGCCGCCCAGTGGCTGGACGAGGCGCTCACCGGCCTCGGTCTCGACCGTGTCCACCTCATCGGCTCCTCCTACGGCGGCTGGCTCGCACTGAACCAGGCGCACCGAAGGCCCGGCCGCCTCGCCTCGGTGACTCTGCTCGATCCCGGCGGACTGGAGAGAGTGGGCCTGCGCTTCTTTGCCTGGATCTTCGCCAGCCTCTTCGCGACCTTCGCCCCCAAGGCGCTACGCCCGCGCTTGGCAGCCTGGTTGGAGCAACCGGTCCTCATCGTGCCCGAACTGCGCACGATGATCAGGTCCGGTGTCCGCGCCTACCGCATACGGCGCCCGGCTCCACTTCCCCTCGGCGAGGACGAGCTGCGTACCATCCGCACCCCGCTCTACCTGCTGCTCGGCAGGCGAAGCCTTCTCGTGCACCCGCAACGCCAAGTGGAGCGTGTCCCGCGCCTGATACCGGGGGCCCGCGCCGAGATCGTCCCGAACACCGGCCACGGACCGCAGATCGACCACGCGGAGCAGGTCAACAGCCGGATGTTGAGCTTCATGGACTCCGTCGGCTAATGGTCATCGGTTCCGATGGGGCGCGGTACCGGACTTGGTCTCGTGGGCAATTTCCCGCGTCATCCTGCCGCCGTAGTGGTCACACCTGATCGCCGTCTGTGACCGCGCCCCGGCTTCGGGCTCGCGCGCCCACCTGGGCGGACCACCGGCCGCACATGGTGCAGCGCCCCGGCGCCGGCTCTGGGCGGTCTTCGCTTTGCGCCGGCGCGAGTTACGTCGACAGCCGCAGCCCACCCGAACGGGTGAAGTGCAGGGAAGTGCCGGTTTTCATGAGCGGGAACGGGACCGGAAGCTGATATCGGCTTCGGGGCCGCAAGTGAGACCGCGGTCGGTGAGCCGGACGACCACGCAGTCGGCCGGCCCTGCGACGGGCCGACGCGGAGATCCACCTGGCGGCCGATGTTCCCTGCGGACTCCTGGCCTTCGTCTTCGCCGCTCGGCAGGCCGGTGACGCGCCTGTCTACCCGGATGTGGTGGCCGGCCTGCTCGTTTCCCGCCGACACGGGCGGCCCCAAAGCCCGGCTGCTCTTGTCCTGGCTGTGTCGATGAATGACACGCCGCCTTCGGGCGGGCGGGTGTCAGGGGGTCGCCCAGATGGGGGAGTCGTACATCAATTCGCCTACATCCAAAGGCTGTCGATGGATCGTCAGATTGCACCTGAATGGCATACGGGTGCCTGCCATCTCGTTCGCTGCCTTGGTGTCAGCTTTTCGATATGCCCGATATGACAGGTATGGGGGGGTGTTAGTACGTTCAATCACGCGTCGGCTGCTCTGCCGGCCTCTCGGAGACAGGAGAAGTGACATGGTTACCCGTTCCAGTGTCGTTAGTACGGCCGTCGCGGCCGTCGCGGCCCTGACCACCACCGGCAGCACCTTCACCTCGGCCGCCACCATCGAGCCGGCACATGCAGCCCCGGTCGTCCAGCAGGTCCATCAGGCCGCCGCCCCCGCTTCGCCCCCCAACCGCGCGGACGACGCCGGAAAGGGCAACGTGGGCAGAGGCAACGAGAGCAGGGGCAACGACGAGAGCAGTAGGAACGACGAGAGCAGCAGGAACGACGAGAGCGCGGGGAACAGCGAGAGCAACAGGAACGACGAGAGCAACAGGAACGACGAGAGCGGAGGTCATGACGAGGGAGGAGGTAACGACGAGGACAGGGGGAACGGGGGTAGGGGCTACGGCGGGGGTGGGGGCCACGACGAGGGCAGGATCCACTTCAACGAGCGGACGTACTCGGCCTACCCCAGCGGCTGCATCACTGCGGCCAGCGGCCTCGGCTCCACGAGCTTCAACATCTTCAATGACAGCCGGAGGATCGTCGAGGTCTTCCGTGGGGCGACCTGCGACAACGGCGGTCCCATCGCGACCGTCGGACCCTACGGCTCCACCCAAGGCGTGTTCCCGCAGCAGGTGGACGGAGGCGTGTTCGTCAATAATGGAGTGGGAGGGAGCTTCCGAGTGATCGAAGATTACTTCGAAGGTGAGTGACCGAGCCGTCTGCGTGATGTGACGTAGCACCCCGGCCCGCTGGAATCGGGCCGTGGTGTCCTTGTCCGGGCGACCCGACCGGGCTCCCAAGTCCAGATGCCGTGCCCATGCCTGACCCACGCCCGATCAACCCACACCTCCCACGCCATACTCGCAACGCACTTGTGGCGCGGGCCGACCATGGGAACCAGGCCGGAGGCAGCGGCGCCGCCGTGCCAGGGGTGCGGCGCGGACCGGAGAAGCCGTCGGGCCTGCTGGTCCGCGCGGCCTTTGGCCCGTGCGGCGGTGCGCGTCCGGTTCCTATTCCGTTCGATGTGACGGAAAAGGTGTCGGCGTATCCATCGATGCAGGTCGCGCCAGGACGATCCTCGACCATGACCGTGTCCACAGGCGGTTCGTGGTTCAGACACGCAGCGGATGGCACAGCTCGGCGGCGAGTTGGCCGAACATCGCGTAGACCAGTTAGGTGACTGAGGCATCTAGTGGGGGGATATCGGTAGTTCCCCCTCCATCCTGTTTGCGAGGCCCGCCATGGCAGACACCGAGACCGTTTCCTTCCCGCAGGACCGCACCTGCCCCTACCACCCGCCGACGGGGTACCGGCCGCAGAACGGCGGGCAACGGCCGCTGTCTTCCGCCAAACTCTTCGACGGCCGCCGGGTGTGGCTGGTGACCGGGCATGCCGAGGCGCGTGCGCTGCTGGTGGACCAGCGATTGTCCGCCGACCGGGAGAACCCCGAGTTCCCGGTGTTCACCGAGCGGACGGCCCGGAGCACCAAACGGCGTATCGAACTGGTCGGCGTCGACGACCCCGAGCACAATGCGCAGCGCCGGATGCTGATACCGAGCTTCTCCGTGAAGCGAACCGCCACCTTGCGGCCGAGGATCCAGGAAACCGTGGACCGGCTGCTGGACGCCATGATCGAGCAGGGTCCGCCCATCGATCTGGTGAGCGCCTTCGCGCTGCCCGTTCCCTCCATGGTGATCTGTACGCTTCTCGGCGTTCCGTACGACGATCACGACTTCTTCGAGTCCCAGTCGCGCAGGTTGCTACGCGGTCCCGGGGCCGCCAATGTCGAGGACGCACGGGCCGCGCTCGACGAGTACTTCCGGGTGCTGATCGAGCGCAAGCGGTCCGACCGGGGCGAGGGGCTGCTCGACGAGCTCATCGCCCAGCGCCTCGAGACCGGTGCCATCGACTGTGAAGAACTGGTCCAGCTGGCCGAGATCCTGCTCATAGCGGGCCACGAGACGACCGCGAACATGATCTCGCTGGGTACGTTCACTCTCCTTCAGCATCCGGACCAGATGGACCGGTTGCGCACATCCGAGGAGCTGATGCCTGCCGCGGTCGAGGAGTTGCTGCGGTTCCTGTCCATTGTCGACGGCATCTCACGGGTGGCCACGGAGGACATCGAGGTGGGCGGGGTGACCATCCGGGCAGGTGACGGCGTCGTGCTGTCCACGTCGGTGATCAACCGGGACGAAGCCGCGTACGCTTCGCCGGACGAATTGGACCTCGGCCGGCAGTCTCGCCACCATGTCGCCTTCGGCTTCGGGATCCATCAGTGCCTCGGCCAGAACCTTGCGCGGGCCGAGATGGAGATCGCCCTGCGCACCCTCTTCGACCGGCTGCCGGGGCTGCGGCTGGCGGCACCCGTCGACGAGATCCCGTTCAAGCCCGGCGACACGATCCAGGGCATGCTCGAACTGCCCGTGGCGTGGTGACCGGACCCCTCTCGGAAAGGATGCTGTGGTGATGCGGATCAGTATCGATACGGATGTATGCATCGGCGCCGGACAGTGCGTGCTGACTGCGCCGAAGGTCTTCACCCAGGACGACGACGGCTTCAGCGAACTGCTGCCGGGCCACGAGGAGGGCACCGCCGACCCGATGGTCGGGGAAGCCGCCCGCGTCTGCCCGGTGCAGGCGATCACGGTGGCTCAGTGACCCTTGCAGGTGCGTCGATGCTGTCCGGGCCGTTTTGGGGTGCAGGTGCAGGCCCGCCATTCGCGACCTGCCATGGCCTCTGCGCCTCGCGGCGTGCCTGCTCGCGCTGAAGCGGGCCCTCGACCGCCGGGTCGCCCGGGACTTCGCGCGGCCCAAGCCGCCCGAGGGACAGCGCGCGCTGCTGCGATTCGTCTCGCAGCAGGTGGGCGCCACCGTACGCGAGGCTGCCGACGGCCTGCTGATGCGGCCGAACAACGTCAGTGCGCTCGCCTCCCAGCTCACCGAACAGGGACTGCTGGAGCGCCGACAGGACACCGACGACAAGCGGATCGCCCATCTGTATCCGACCTCAATGGCCTGCCGGGAGCTGGCCGAGGTCCGGCGCCTGGAGGGCGCACACATCGCGCACGCTCTTCACGGAACGGTTCAGGAATGTGCCGTATCGAGCGCGCCGTGCCGTGACTGACCGGTTGCCGCAGACTCAACGGAATACATATCCACGTTCGTTATCGCGTGTGGTCACGGCCGGGGATCCATTCAGTCATCGGCGCTTGATCGCGTTCTGGCGTCCAGCTGAATGCGGCACGCCGAAATAACTCAGTGATCCGATCCCTCACTGCCTACGACCACCCACCGAGTAGCGCAGCGTTACCCGGCGGCGAGGAGCGGTCCGTCCGGATATCCCGCCACGTCGGGGCCGTTCGGCCGACCGAGAAGGAGTTTCCTGCCGTGCAGGCCACGTCGAGCGGCTAGCGTGTGCCTCACTGCTGGGTCGTCACGATTGTCATGGGGGTGTCCGGTGCCGGACGAGGTCTGGGTCGGTCTGGCCGAGGCCGTGCGCGGGGTGCGCGCGGAGCTGCAGGCGGCCATGGTCGAGGGGCGGGACGAGTCACTCAGATTCGAAGTCGGGCCCGTCGAGCTCGAATTCGCGGTGGACGTCCGAAAAGAGAAGGCGGGGGACGTCACCGCGAAGGTGTTCGTCCTGTCGGCGGGCGGCAGGGCGAGCAAGGCAACCGTTGATGCGCACCGGCTGAAGATCACTTTGCAGCCGACGGATGCCCAGGGTCGACCGGCCAAGGTGAGGAGTCGGGTGGACGAACTGCCCACCGAGTAGGGGTCATGGCAGGCGCATGGTTCGACCGTCGTCGTCTGGCCGAGGTGTGGGCGGCGCGAGAGGCCGGCGGCGGGGCCTCCTTCGGTACCGGGACCCTGCTCGTCGGCCGACTCGTGCTGACTGCCTGGCACGTCGTGGTCGACGAGCGGAGCCGGCCGTACGAGCGTTTGCTCGTGCGGCTCATCGGTGGGCGGCTGTGCCCGGCAATGGTCGTATGGGCAGATCCGGTGCTGGACGCCGCGCTGCTCGCCGTGTCTTCCCCGGGCGCAGGGGAGCCGGACACCTGGCATGTGCCGGACGGCATGGTGTCGGCCCGGTTCGGGCGGCTCATCGGCCAGGACGTCCGGGTGGCGTGCCAGGCGGCCGGATTTCCGGACAGTCTCACACCGACCGGCACCGATCGGGAGATCGACCAGGTCGACGGGTACATCAATCCGATGGCGGGTTCGCGCACGAACCAGTACCTGATCACCGCGGGACACCACCCCGACCACGGACGGCCGACGCCCGATGCCCGGCGAGCCGGATGGCAGGGCATCTCGGGAGCGGCCGTCACCTGCGGCTCCCTGATCACGGGTGTCGTCACCGAGGACACCCCCGGCTTCGGCTCGCACCGCCTGACCGCCACACCCCTGCATGTCCTGGCGCGACAACTCGGCTTCCGGAGTGCGGTCGAGCGAGCGACGGGCCGACGTCTCGTCCTCGAACCGGTCGAGATGCAGGACGCGTTCACTCCTTGGTACCCGGCGCTCGCCCCCGCTTCCCCGGCCTCTCTGCTGCGCCCCGAGTATGAGATCGTCGCCTTCCGCCCCCGTGCCGAACTCGGCACCCTGCTGGAGTGGTGCCGTACGGGGCCCATGCTGTCCGGTTTGCTGGTGACCGGACCCGGAGGGCAGGGCAAGACCCGCTTGGCCCGTGAAGTGGCCTCCCGTCTCGACGCCGAGGACTGGGCGGTGGGGCAGCTGACCCAGTCGGAACACCTGTCCGCCGAGCACCTCAGGGCGCTCGCGTCATCAGCCGGTCCGCTGCTGCTGATCCTCGACTACGCCGAGACGCGAACGGCGTTCGCCACGGCCCTCATCAACCATCTCGCCCTGCACCCCAGCGGACACCCAGTCCGAGCCTTGATGCTCGGCCGGACGGACGGCGACTGGTGGCAGCAGTTACGCCGCGATGTCGCCCCCACAGCAGCACTGGCACCACATCCACTGCAGCTTCCCCTGCTCGAAGCCGCCGACGGCACCCTGCTCTTCGACGCCCGGGACCAGGCACGCCGACAGCTCGCGGCGGCGCTGGCACGCATCCCCGGATACTCGGCCGGCCCCGGGACCGGCAGTGTCACGGACGCGGTCCCGGGGGCCGGTCATGCCCTGACCCTGCACATGTCCGCGCTCGCCGAACTGCTCACCGGCAACGGCACGGCGGGAGAGAGCCCCGAAGACGTCATCCTCAGCCATGAGCACTCCTACTGGAGCCGTACCGCCCAGCACCACGGTCTCGGCTCGGAGCAGCAGCGGCTGACCGCACTGACCGTGGCCCTCCTCACCGGCGCGGCGACCCGGCCGCAGGCCGTCGACACGCTCGCGCTCGCACCCGGCCTCCGTGACACCCCGGAAGACACCCGCCTGCGCCTCGCGACCTGGATCCATGACCTCTATCCACCCGACGCGCCGCATGTTTACTGGGGAAGCGTGCACCCCGACCGACTGGCCGAGCATCACCTCGCCCGGGCCCTCACGCACCACCCCGAACTGCTCGACGCGGTCCTGCCGCACATCACTCACGATCAGGCCCTGCACGCCCTGACCGTGCTCACCAGGGCTCTCGCACTGCCCCTGCCCACGGGGCCCCTGGGGGAAAGGCTGGAGGAGCTGATCACCACGCATCCGGCCATGCTCGCGCTTCCTGCGATCACCATCGCCCCGCAGGCACAGACCCCGAGGCCTCTGCTGGAAGCACTGCACCCGATCTGTGCCTCCCCCGAACTCATGGATGAGCTGCGCGACCAACTGTACGCCGCGATTCCCGATCAGACCCAGCGTCTGGCCGATCACGCCCTGACGCTGGCCGACCGCCAGGTCGCCCAGTACGACGAGGCCCTGGACTCGCGGGCGTGGTGGCGGAAGCTGGGACACCGGGGAGACCCCACCCTCAGCCAGAACCTCGCCCGAGCACTGAACAACCTCTCGAATCGGCTGGCCGAACTGGGGCGCTGGGACGAGGCGTTGGCGGCCAGCACGAGAGCGGTAAAGATCCGAGAGCGCCTGGCGGCGGCGCGTCCCGAGGTGTTTCTGCCGGATTTCGCGGTGTCGCTGAACAATTTGTCGGCGTA
>NZ_JBVHDS010000017.1:9071-127858 GCF_055563255.1 Streptomyces sp. NPDC002958
GGCGGATCTTGCTGAGCTGGGGCGGCGGGAGGAGGCGTTGGCGGCGAGTATGCGTGCGGTGGAGATTCGTGAGGAACTGGCGGCGGCGCGTCCCGAGGTGTTTCTGCCGGATTTCGCGGTGTCGCTGAACAATTTGTCGGCGGATCTTGCTGAGCTGGGGCGGCGGGAGGAGGCGTTGGCGGCGAGTATGCGTGCGGTGGAGATTCGTGAGGAACTGGCGGCGGCGCGTCCCGACGTGTTCCTGCCCAGCCTCGCGGTCTCGTTGAACAACCAGTCCAACCGCCTGGCGGAGCTGGGCCGGAACGCGGAATCCCTCGCGGCGATCAGCCGTGCGGTGGAGATCCGAGAGCGCCTGGCGACGGCGCATCCGGACGCCTTTCTCCCTGACCTCGCACTGTCCCTGAGCAACTGCGCGGTCCGGCAGGACGAGATGGGCCGGAGGGAAGAAGCCCTGATGTCCGTCACACGCGCCATCGCCATGCTGAAGAACTTGGCGGCGGCGCGGCCCGCGGTCTTCAACCGCCTGCTCACGGAGTGCATCGCCCACCAAGGAGCCTTGCGGAGCCCGGACCGTCCGCCCCGCCCGGCGCTGCCGCAACCCCGTTCTCGCGATCGCGCCGCAGGCACCCCGGAGCTGAGCCACCGGCGTACCGAGGTGGATCCCGCCCATCAGATGCCGCACCGGGCAACGCCCCGGGCCGGAGCATCGCCCCCTGGACACACGCCCCTGCCCGACACATGGTGACGTCGGCGGCGGGGCTATTCGAACCGCGCGGTGTCGCCCGCCCCTCGGCGTACGATCTCGAGTTCGCCACCGGAGAAGTCGATGACCGTCGTCGGATCGGTGCCGCAGTCGCCGGAGTCGACCACGGCGTCCACCACATGGTCGAGCCGCTCCTTGATCTCCCAGCCCTGTGTCAGCGGCTCGTCCTCGTCGGGCAGGAGCAAGGTGCTGGAGAGCAGCGGCTCACCCAGGTCGGCGAGCAGAGCCTGAGCGACGACATGGTCGGGGATCCGGACTCCGACTGTCTTCTTCTTCGGGTGCAGCAGCTGACGCGGCACATCCTTCGTCGCGGGGAGGATGAAGGTGTAACTGCCGGGCGTCGCTGCCTTGATCGCCCGGAATACATCGTTGTCGATGTGCACGAACTGACCCAGCTGCGCGAAGTTCTGGCACACAAGGGTGAAATGGTGACGGTCGTCGAGGTTCCGGATCGACCGGATCCGGCTGATGCCCTCTCGACTGCCCAGCTGACATCCCAATGCGTAACAGGAGTCCGTCGGGTACGCGACGAGCGCGCCGGATCGGATGCTGTCGGCCACGGTGCGGATGGTGCGCTGCTGAGGATTCTCGGGGTGCACGTCGAAATACTTCGCCATCCGCCGATTCTAGGCGATCAGGGCATCGCGCCCGGCTGGCCAAATCCGCGCCGTCGATCACGCAAGGAGCGCTGGTCAACCCTTCGGCCCAATCGGTCGTGCCCGGGTTCGCGGAGGCGCACCGGCTGCTGAAGGTCCAGGGGCTCGACACCGCGGGCGGGCGGCTGGACATCTCACCGTCCATGCGGCGCACGACGTCCCGTTGACGCGGAGCGGCTGCGCCCCATCCTGGGCAGGACCCCGTCCACCGGGGCAGGGGTCTCTTCTCCCGGCCGCCGACGTCACGCGCTACGACAGCGCGGGCAACACCGTCGGAGCCTCGGCTGCCTTCCGCAGCGCCGGGATCGCCGGACTCGATGGGCCGATCTCTCCCAAGATCGAAGACCTGCCGTCCTACACAGAACTCACCGTCGACTGGGCCGGGCGCACCGTGCAATCCGGGCTGCGCGTCGGAGACGGAACCACATCCACGCTCCAGTCCAACAACCGGACATGGGCCGCCTACCACGGCGACTACACCACCGTCACCCAGGTCAACCGAGGGGACATAGACACTTACACCGATGTCTACGGGCAGGTGGAGAAGGTTGTCGAGCACGACGGCGCCTCGCTGTTCACCACGCAGTACCAGTACAGCGGCAAGAGTGAACTGACGAAGATCACCGACGCCCGAGGGAACAACACCCTCTACACCTACGACTGGGCCGGCCAGCGCCTCACGACGGACGACCCCGACTCGGCGGAGTCCAGCACCACATACGACGACAATGGCCAGGTCGAGACGACGACCAGCAACGGCGGGAAGACCGTCGTCACGCACTCCTATGACAATCTCGGACGCCAGACCTCAGTGTCCAGCGGCAGCGATGAACTGGCCGCCTGGACGTACGACGACCCGGACGTCGCCAATGGGCTCGGCCAAGTCACCGCGACTACCAGCCGCGATGCCGACGGCAACGCCTACACATCCAAGGTCAACGGCTTCGACACCCGCGGCCGGCCACTGAGCAGCACCATCACCGTCCCTGCCAACGTCAACGGCCTCGCCGGCAGCTACACCACCCAGCAGACGTACGACGCCGCCGACCACATCATCACCACCACCTACCCGCAGGCAGGCGGATTGGCCGCGGAGACCGTCACGACCTCCTACAACGCTTTTGGGCAGCCCGACCGACTCACCGGCACGCTCGGCAACGCCGTCTACGTGAACAGCACCGCCTACGACGCCTACAGCCGCCTCGTAGGACGCAACTATGGCCCCGACTACGTCGGAACCGGCGTCAACGCCAAACGCTCGTACGCCTACCAGGACTCCAACGGGTCCGGCCGCCTGGACACCATCTCCACTACGGTCAACGTCAACCAGCTCGACCGGGAATTCCAGAAAGACACCTAGCGTCCGCTGGAAGGTGCGCAGGTTCGGTTCCTCGGCCACGGCTTCGGCGTTTTGGTCCACGAGCCCGACGGCTGCATCCACTCCGAGCAGTACCCCTTCCGCGTTGGCCGCTGCCTTCGAGATCGACGAGTGGTCGGGAGACGTCGCGCCGGAGGACGACGACATCAAACAAGCCGCCTTTTTTTCCCCTGCCTGATGCCTTGAAGCTGCTCGGCGAGCTGGACAGCGCAACGCAGAGGGAGCTCATCGTCGGCTATCTGGCCGGGGATGTCGCGCCGGGGACCACCTGGCTTTACCGCAACCGGGGTAAGGACGAGACGCTCGTCGCCCGCTGGTGACTCCAGACAGTGAGCCTTTTCCAACCTCACCTTGATGCGTGATGGATGAAGGACGCGGGCGGCCTTCACTACGTCGTCGATCCGGTTGGTGCTGCAGCGGAGCTTCCGCAGGAGGTGCCGGCCCTTGAGAGTGGCCATGGCCTGCTTGCCGAGGCAGCGGATCCTGGCGTGGCTGCTGTGGTGACGGCGCTGCCATCTCTTCAGGCGACGGCCCCGCAACAGGACCTGGACGGGTCCGCGCCGCAACGCGTCGCCCCTCATGCTGAGCGCTGTCGGCGGCGCCAGAAGGAGTGCCTCCGCCAGCGCTGTTCCTGGCGATAAGCCTCGATGTGATGGTGCTGGTAGGCGTTCGCAATGCGGTCCAGGAACGCGCCGTAGGCAGCGAGGGATTCCGTTTCGCCGGCCAGGCACCGGTCAACCGTTGCGCCGGCGTGGACCCCTGTGTGCAGGGCCGTGAGGATGCCCTGGGAAGAGAGCGGGTCGAAGGCGATGACGGCGTCACCGGTGGCCAGCCATCCAGGGCCCGATGGTGGGGACAGCCGCAGTCCGTGCGCGGCGGTCCAGCGCGGGGGCGGGGCGTGGGCTGGGTCGTAGCCGTCGATGCGGGCGCGGATGTGCCGCGTGAGTGCGACTTCGCCGAGGAAACCCTCGGCGGTGCGCAGAGCGGTGTGGGCGAGATCGACATCGGTCAGATGGGCGACCACCCGCCCGGCAGGCACCCTGGCGGTGTACCACCAGCCCTGGGGGGCCGCCTCGACAAGCGTCCTGAGCTCCGTGTCGTCGGTGCCATGGCCGGGCAGACGACGGCTGAGCAGGGCGAACACGGACACCAGCCGGTCCTGTCTGCTGCGATGGGCCAGGCGGCGACCGATCACCGCACGGCGTCCGGTGGCGTCCACGACCCAGTCGCAGGACACCTCTTTCTGACAGCCCTGTTCACGGATCAACAGGCGCCGCTCTCCGGCGGCGGTGACGTTTTGCGACACGACGTCGGCCTGTCGCAGTTGGGCGCCCGCGGCGACCGCGGCGTCGCGCAGGAACGTGTCGAACCGGCTCCGGTCGAGGTGCCAGCCGTGTCCGTGCGGGTCGTAGAGGGGACTTCGGCTGTGAAGCGTCTCCGACCCCCAGGACGCGCACGTGCCCGTGCATCGGAGGTGGGCGTCGGTGGCGAAGGCGGGCCACAGGCCCAGATCGTGCAGCAACGGCCGGGCCGCGGGCGGCAGGGTCTCCCCGACCTTGAACGCGGACGTCGCCGACTCGCCCGTACACCTGTCGAGAAGGAGGACGCGCCGGCCCGCCCGAGCCAGTACCAGGGCCGCTACGGCGCCTGCCGGACCGCCTCCCGCCACGATCGCCTCGACGCGCTCGATCACCGCGGTCACGGTGCGTCCGGGAAGCGTACGACCTTCTCGAAGTAGCCCGCCATCACCTCCTCGTCGGGCAGGTCCGTGTGGGTGAGGGCGATGGCCACGGCGGCGTCGCTCATCTCGGGGTCGGCGGCCTCCGGCACGTGCAGGCACCGCAGATTCCGCAGAGCGGGCGGGGGCTGATCGGGGTGGAAGCCCACCTCGGACTCCACCAGCATCCTCACGGGCAGGTCCGGATCGGCGCTGGGTCCTGCGCGCCGTTCGACGAGGCCGAGTTTGCCGAAGTCCTTGACCATGGCGTTCATCTGCTCGATGCGGTCGCTGGGCAGCCACCGGTCCCAGACGGCCCGGTGCTCGAAAGCGGTCTGACGTTCCTCGGGGGTGAGGTCGGGGTCGACGGCCTTGTCGTAGTCCTCCTCTGTCAGGACATGATTGGGTACCCGCGCCGGCCAGAAGGTGGGGAGATACGGGTCGTACCGTGGGCCGAAGCCCAGGTAGTACCCGGATCGGCAACGGGCCGTGTCCGTCTGCCAGGGCACGGCCATCCAGCGGGTCAGATCGCCCGGCCCCTGCGCGTACAGCGGACCGTCGACCGAAAGTGCCGTCTGGGGGGTGAGCGCACTGCCGTACTCCCGCTCGGACCGGGTGGGATCGCGATGCCGCAGCCGGAACGGAGCGGAGTACATGGTGGAGTGGCGCATGGGCCAGGAGAGTTCACAGCCGGGATGGAAGGCATCGGCCAGACAGAAGGAAAGGGCGGCCCGGTCGAGAGTCTGGGGGCGTTCCGCGAACGGAACGTCCTCCAGCCTGGAGGGCGCCACTGCCGCGGGATCGTAGTCGGCGTCGAAGGCTCCGTCCGCCCAGCGGGCCAGTAACGCGTACTGCAACGCAGACAGCGTCAGATGTTGCCGCGGGGACGTGGGGCGCACGCTCATCGCATCGCCGTAGAGCGGTGGCCACGGCACGGGGGACATACCGTCGCGGTCGAAATCCCGCATCATGGCCCAGATCTGATGGCGCAGCTCTTTGTGGCGTGGTCCGGGGTCGGCGAGCCTGGCGAGCCGGTCGGGAGCCAGGAGGTGTTCGCGTCCGCCGTATCCGAACTGGGCCGCGATTCCACGGTTGACCCATTGCAGGTCGCACAGGCGCCGCAGGATGGGCAGTACGTCGCGGCTGAACGAGACGCGCTGGGGGGCGGGCAGCATGCCCACGGTCACGAAGGTGTCGCGCATCAGGTCGTATATCGTGCGCACGGACTTGATCTCCGGTGCGAAGTTCGGCGGCGCCACCACCACCCAGGCCGGATCGACCGGTACGGCCCGGCCGTCGATGCGGACCTGTGCGGTCACCGGTCCGTCGGAGATGTCGTCGTGCCAGCCGTCGTTGTTGGCGAAATTCGTGGCCTGGCTATTGTCCTTGGAGGCAGAGACACCGCGCCCCCCGAGGAAGATCAGCCGGCCGGCGCCGTCGGTGCGCAGCTCACCCAGGTAGACGCGCTTCCCCAGGAATGAGCCCGTGTCGAACCGGTGCTCCGGTTGCCCTGCCCGGTTCCGGCCACGGATCGACCTCGAACCGGGGTCGATGACCAGCTTGCCGCGTTCCGCATCGGAAACCATGGCGTTGCGCAGGGAACCCTGCGCTGCCTGGGCCGCCTCGGGGATGTCCAGGGCCAGTTGGAACTGGTACCAGGCGGCTTTCTTGTTGGCCACATGCACAGTCCAGCGAAGGTCGGCGTTATCCGCCGTCAGTTCGGCTACCGGTTCACCCGCTGCGTTGTAGCCATAGACACGAAAGCGTGCGGCCTGACGCTTGAGGGCTCCCGTCGCGTCCTTGTAGGTGCCGGTGGGCAACGGCGGAGGATCGTCGACCTCGGGGGCGAAGAAGAACTCGTCGGAGCTGTCACCGACCCGTGCCACTCCGATCGCAGGATGGACGGCGGCCCGTACGATCCGGGTGTCCCGCCCGTGCGGTTCGACAGACGCCGGCCGGGCGGGACCGGGTTCGGTCGCTGGAATGCCGTTGGCGTCGCGCCGCCGTGCCGCCGACGCCCGGTACACGATCCTGCGCGCCTCGGCGACGCTGCCGATCGGCCGGTGTTCGGGCAGGCTGTGCCAGGGGTTGTAGGCGAGGTTGTCGCCGTAGACGTCCTGGCCGCGCGCCAAGATGTCCTGTCGATGCAGGGTCAGCCTCGCCACGCGGACGGGCGCGCTCTGAGTCTCCTCCCAGCGCACGGTGGCGAGGTCCAAAGGCATCCGGTCCGGGTCCGTACGGAATTGGACCATCAGGTCGAAGGCGGCCTCACCGGCGGACAGACGGTGCCGCAGGTCCCCACGCAGGAACGAGGGATCCTCTTCCGGCGGCGCCGCGTGCGGGTCCCCCGGCGCGCAGCCGACGGGCACGAGCTTGTACTTCACGTAGCGGTCGGATCCGAACGCGTACGGCAGCACACCCCAGTACGTGGCCTTCAGCGTGCTTTCCTCGGGCTTTCGCATCTCCTGGAGAATGCGGCGAGTGAGCGGGTGGGCATCCTGGTAAGCGACGGGATCCTGCTGGAACTCGCACATGTCCCGTGCGGTGTCGACGAAGAAGACGTCGTGGTTCTGGACCACGAGGTCCTGCGTGTCCGTCTGGCCCTCGTCCTCCAGCAGCTTGGCTCCAGGGACCCCGAAGAGCTTGATGCCCATGCCGATGGTGCGGCGGAATCCCGTGAGATCCGGCAGGGTGTCGCTGGAGAGGCGGACCCAGGCGGTCAGGCCGCCTTTCTGTTCCTGAGCGGCCTTGAGGAAGCCGACACGGAGGTCCACCGGCAGATCGGGGTCGACGGTGAGAACGCCACGGGCCGCACCGTGATACTTGACGAAGACCGGTCGCAGGACCGGATCCTGCCCCTGGGCGATCCGGCTCCCCATGCGCTCACCCACGAATTCGGCCAGGATCCCGGCGATCGGCTCGCTGGCACAGTCGGGTAAGGCCCCGGAGGAATTCCGGTGTGGGGTGGGTGTCCCAGTCATGACCATGCTCTCCATCTGGTTGGCCGATTCCGTGTCCTTTGCTCATGACTGGAGCAAACCCGGCCTGAATATTCCTCGCGGGGCGCAAGTCGCGCGGATGGCGGCATGGCCCACCGAGACGGTTCGCCCTTGTCGGCGGCGGCCATCGAGAGGCGCGCTGCGGTCCGGCGGCCGCGCCTCCGACGTTCCCCCCGCTCGCCACCCACGATTACATCACGTAGTGTGATGTTCTGATACTCACCGTGAGGATGTGTGAGGGGTGTTCATGGGTCGACAAGTGGTGGACATCAGCCAGCTGAAGCTGGAGGACAATCCCGAGCTGCTCTCGCCGCCACGACTGGTCGAGCTGTACCAGTGCGCCACCGCCGTCACGGTGTTCGACTTCCTCCCCCATGCGGAGATCGACATCGAGGTCGACGGGACCGTCGTGGTCACCCAGCAGGTCGGCTTCCCCGAGCCGGTCGGGGCGACGCTCCCGCTTCCCGCACCGTTGGTGGCCGGGCAGATCGCGCGTGCCCGGCAACGCCTGGGCGGCCTGGAGAGCGACTGGAGTCAGCCGTCGACCGTTCTCGATCACACAAAGGAATTCCCGGCCGGGCCTCCTCGGCCGCAGATCAACCCCGCTCCGCCACTCGAGTGCGGAGTTCGCACCGGCGTGGCCAATCTGCTCGGGGGCGGAAACGTCTGGATCACCGCGGACGGGGCCGAGGTCGGCCGCGTCGACGGCTCCGCCGCGCCCCAGCAGGGCGTGAACATCGACCCGCCGTACGTCCTGGGCCAGCATGTCCGCGCACATTTCGACCTCTGCGGTGACAAGAGTCCGCCCTCGGTCGATCATCTCGTCCAGCCCGGCCCCACCCCTCTGCCGACCCCGGCGATCGATCCGGGTTACGAGGGCAGTGAGCAACTGCGCATCACCGGTATCGCCAACGGCGCCCGGGTCTCGCTCACCCGCAACGGGGCGCCGGCCGGCACCTACCGATGCTGGGGCGGCGCCCTGGTCGTCTCGTTCGGCACACCGTTCACGGCCGGAGAGACGGTCACCGCGACTCAGCGACTCTGTGACTCCAGCCCACCGAGCCCGCCCGGAGACGTCACGATCCAGCCGTGCTCCGCGCTGCCGGCCCCCGGCGTCGGCCCGCTCCAGGGCGGCGACCGGAGCGTCTCCATCACGAGCTCCGTACCAGGCGCCCAGATCAGGGTCTACCGCAATGGTGTCCAGGTCGGACTCGGCAGTGCTCCCCGTGTCCAACTCAGCCAGCCGGTCGCGGTCGGGGACACCATCGTGGTCACCCAGTCGCTGCCGCCGGCCTGCCCCGCCCGCCTCGGGCTCCAAGTGACGGTGGCCTGCGTGGACCCGCCGTTCACCCACGATCCATCGGCGCTCGACCTGTTCCCAGTCGGTTCCGACGAGTACTCCGACGGCCCCGTCCACGGAAGCGTCCGCTACCCGGCGGAGGACGACGGTCCGGGCCAGCCGTTCAACGCACGGCTGGCCGGGACGGGACGGGTGCCGATCGTGGTGCTCGCCCACGGCAACCACGACCCGGCCGATCCCAGCTATCTCGGCTACGACTACTTCCAGGACAGCCTCGCCCAGATGGGGATCATCGCCGTCTCGGTCGACTGCAACGCGCTCAACGGCGGATCGTCCGGGGTCGGTAACATCGAGGCCCGGGCCGACCTGGTCATCGACACCATCCGCCACTTCCAGACCCTCGACGCGGATGCGGGGTCCCGCTTCTTCGAACGGATCGACTTCGCCCGCCTGGGCCTGATGGGTCACTCCCGCGGCGGGGACGCTGTGGTCACCCTCCCGACCGTCCTCCCCCCGATCGGAGTCACCATCCTGGCCGTGCTCGCGCTGGCACCGACCAACTTCCGCTACTGGGCCGGCATGCCCACGATCGAGCCGGACGACTACGCCTTCATGACGATCCTTCCTGCCTCGGACGGCGATGTAGTCGACAACAACGGGGCACAGTTCTACGACCGCGCCAAACCGAGCCCGTACAAGTCCCAGCAGTACGTGCACAGCACCAACCACAATTTCTTCAACCGCCAGTGGCTCTTCGATGAAGGGGTGACGACCGTGGTCTCCCGAGGCGAGCACGAACGCGTCCTCGACGTCTACGGGACGGCTTTCTTCCGCTCCCGGCTGCTCGGCCACGGCACGCACGTCTTCCTCGACGGGCAGCAACGGCCGACCGGAGTCCTCACCTCCCTCGTCCAGCAGTCCTTCGCATACGAAGGTTCCCCCACCATCGACGACCACGAGGACGGCAACGGCATCGGCACCAACTCACTCGGTCTGCCGACCGCGCAGTCCGGAGGCATGGTCTCCGACGAGTTTCCGTTCGACCAAGTGCCCACTGCCTTCAACCAGTCCTTCTTCGGGCTGAGTGTCGGCATGGTTATGGAGCCGAAGGAGACCGGCGGGATCTTCCGCTCATCCGTACGGTCCTTGGACTTCAGCGGTGTCGAGCTCTGGCTGCGCGCCGCTGAAGTCGCCAAGGGGCAGCTGCCGCCGGACGCCACCGGGTTCCGGCTGGGGCTCGAGGACAGCGAAGGTGCCACGGCATGGGTTGATTCCGACTCCGTGGGCGGTGTGCCCCGCCCGTTCGACCGCCCCGACGTGGTCAAGACCATGCTCAAGACCCTGCGGTTCCGCCCCGAGTGCTTCCGGGCCGCGAACCCGGACATCCAGCTCGATCGGATCGAGGCTGTCCTTATCGAGTACAACCGCCGAGGAAGCCGTGCCCTGGCCTTCGACGACCTCCAGCTGGTCAAGCCGCTCTGAAGGAGCATCATCAGATGACGAACGACCCTGGCGAGCTCGAACCTCCAGCGCCGCGAGCACGCCACGAGCTCCCCGATGTGCTGTCGATCGACACCCGGTTGATCCGCTACGAGCCGCCTCAGTTCCGCAACTTCCGCTCGGTGCTGCCCGAGGGCGGGGACGTGGTGGAATTCCTGGTGGAGACCGACGCTCCCATCCCGGCTCGTGCACTCGGCCCGGCCCTGCAAGTCGGCACCACGCTCGTGGTCGAGGTCGCCGAGGTGGACTCCACCCACTACCGTTTCCTCGCCTTCAACCCCGAACGCCTGGAACCGGGAGCCCCGATCGGCCTCTGCTGGAGCGGCCGCCCCGAGACCGCGCGCTCGACCCCGTTCGTTTACGAAGGGCTTGGCTGAGCCGACCCCAGGCCTTACCGTACGTGTGGCCCCGATTCAGGACGCCCCGGACGGTGGGGTTGCGTGGCGTGGCCGACCCGGTCGGTGCCGTCCTGCCGTCCTGCCATCGTCCGGGAGCCAGCAAGCGGCGCTGCGGACGCACCGGCATGGGGCGAAGTTTGATGACGAATGCCTTCGTGCGGATGGTCTCCATCACCTCGGTCTGGCTCGGGGCCAGGGCGGCCAGCACCTCAACGGGGGTGGTGGCACGGTCGGGGCCTGTGTCGGTTCACATGGTGCGGTCGACGAAGAACGGCAGCAGCGCGAGGATGTCGCCCAATGCAGCCGGGGCCAGCGGAACGCCATCCAGACCGCGGCGAGCGCTGTCCAGGTGCTGGTGGGCTTCGGCCAGTGTCGCGGAGCGCCCACCGGCTTCTTCGACGAGGTCGGCGGCCCGCCGGGCAGTGGTGCCGTCGAGCGGGCTTCGGGCACCGAGAAGCGTGGCGAGGCGCCGTGCGGCGGGGTGGTCCGTGGCCAGGGCCGCGAGGACGGGGTACGTCTTCTTCAGCCTGCGCAGATCGTTGTGCACGGGCTTGCCTGTGACCTCCGGATCTCCCCAGATCCCCAGGAGATCGTCCACGGCCTGGAATGCCATCCCGAGGTGCCGACCGGCCCCGGCGAGGGCGTCCACGGTCGTGGCCGGGGCTCCGGCGAGCACCCCACCCAGGCCCGCCGCGCAGCCGAGCAGCGCACCGGTCTTGTGCTCGGCCATCCACCGGTACTCGTGCGGTTGCACCGCTTCGGGCCCGGTCCACGGCCGGGACTCGAAGAGCAGGTCCTCTGCCTGACCGCGCACCAGGTCGGTCAGTGTTTCGGCGAGATGCCGAACCGCTGCCGCACTGTGCGCACCGGGCGAATCGGCCAGAGTCCGCACCGCCAGTGCGAAGAGCGCGTCCCCCGCGAGGATCGCGGGTCCGGTCCCGTACGCCTTCCAGACGGTGGCGCGCTGTCTGCGGGTCTCGTCGCCGTCCATGATGTCGTCGTGGAGGAGCGAGAAGACGTGGATCAGCTCGACGGCGACCGCGCCGACAACGGCATCCTCCGCGGGCGCGCCGGCCGCCTCGGCGCCGAGCAGCGTGAGGGCCTGGCGTACGCCTTTGCCTTGTGAGCCCGGGACGGGGCTGCCGTCCACCGTGCCCCACCCGAGGGAGAAGGCGGCCATCTCCGCGTGCCACGGGTGCAGACGCTGCACGGCCTGTGCGAGCGCCGGGCGTACGAGGTCGCGGCAGCGGGCGAGAATCTGCGGTGCCGTGGCCTGCTGGGTGACGGGCGGGGGTGTCATCGGCGTCCGCTCTCCTCGTCCGTCTCGCCACCGACCGGTGTCACGCCGAGTTCGGCGTACGCCTTGTCCACCATGTCCCGGGCGTTGAGCAGGCCGATCCGGCTGAGAGTGCGGCGCAACTCGTCCAGATCGGCGGCGGTCTCGTTCCGGTCGCGGCCGAGTCGGGCGAGCGACTTGACGAGGCCGAGACGGGCCAGTGCTTCGCCCCGGGGTTCGTTCATGGCACGGAACTCGGCGAGCGCTTCTTCGTAGATCCGGCGCGCCTCCTCGTAACGGCGGGCGCGAAACAGCACGTTGGCGCGCATCTTGTGGTTGTACGCGAGCGCGCTGGACAACTTCATCTCACGGCAGGTGAGTTCGGCCTCCGTAAGCAGGGCCAGGGCACGCTCCGGATCGCCGTCCCGCAGGGAAATGATGTCGGCCATGCCGCGCAGGGCCCACGCCCTGCCACGCCGGTCGTCCGCGTTCCCGGCCAGCTCGGCGGCTTCCTCGAACATGGCGAGGGCCGTGTCGAATGATCCGGTGTTGCGGTGGATCTGCGCGATGCCCTCCAGGGCCCATACGGTGTGGCGTGCCTCGCCGCGTGCGCGCGCCTCGGCGAGCAACTGTTCGTGCAGAACCGCGACGGTCTCGTAGTCGCCCTGTATTCGCCCGGTCTCCGCAAGGCCGGCGAGGGAGTAGCCACGGGCGACGATGTCCCCACCGCGCTTTCCCATGTCGGCAGCGAGCCCCAACAGCCGGAACGCGAGCCTGAGTTCACCGCGCTGCCGGGCGAGCGTCCCGCCGCTCCACAGTCCCCAGGCCATCGCCCCCAGGTCACCGGCCGAGCGAGCGGCCCGGTAACTGGCCTTCCATGCCTGATCGGCTTCTTCCACGTGGCCGAGCCTGCGATGCGCCTCGGCCACCGCGAGCCCGCACCGTGCCACTTCCTGCTGCGAGCCGGTGAGCTCGGCCTCCCTCAAGTGACGTACTCCCTCTGCCAGTACATCTGTGAGGGAGGAGTTCACCGACATCTTGGTGAGGGCGCCTTGGTACTCGGGCGCCAGTGCCTTGCTGTGCATGGGTGCCTTTCGCGCGCAACCGGGTCGGCGGCAGAGCGGCTATGCACTTTGTGTATACATTCAGTGCATAGTTATTTGGTGGCCGGACCCGGGTGCTCGTGGGGATCGGACGTTGCTTGTCGCTTGCGGTGAACCGCCTTGCTGTGGATCAAGACGGCAGTCGCGTGCCGGAGGTTGCTCCGCGGTCGACAGAAGTCGACATTGCTGGTGCGGGGGCGATGCGGGGGGCAGGACGGGGCGGCCCCGGCCGCGTGGAGCCGCACGGTCGTGAGCGATTCGGACGTTGCCATCTCCGCCCGTAATGCCTCGTGAATGTAAGCGATTACTGTCGTCGCCGTATGTCCTGGCCATAGTGAAAGAAAGAAACTTGAGGACTCTCTTGCAGCCGCATGGCAATCGCTTATGCGCCGGCACGCAGCCCTTGGATGCGTTCTGCCGCCCGGCGCGGGCGCCTACCGGTGTCCCTGGCACCGGTCCCGAGGCTGACGGGCCGGCCGAGTCTCGGACGGGCGGCGGTGGATCGCTCACCATGCGGGGCCGGGGCGTGGGCGGGGCGTCGGGCGCAGGAGAAGGTCCACGTCAGCCGTAGCCTGACTACTCTGGAGGTGGGAAACCGCGTCCGAGCGGCGTCGGCCGCCCGGGACGCCGACCGACGGGTGACCCTCTGTCGCGTCGGACGTGACGGCGGGTGAGCGTCAGGGTGCGCTGCCCCCAGGGAGCCGGGGAGCTGACGAACCTGGTTCCGTGGTGGGCCCGCTCCGCCCCACAGATCCAAGGAGTGATCATGAGCGAATCAGAAGAATACCGCGGTCGTGTAAGGCAGATGCGCGCCAAGGCGAAGGACCTCAAGGACGCGGCCGAGCGCACCACCGACCCCAAGGAACGCCAACGCCTGAAGGACAAGGCCCGCAGGATCGAAGCGGAGAGCGACCAGGTCAGCGGCATGGCGAGCGGGGACATCTACCCCATGGAGTAGTGGACGCCGGGTGGCGGCCGAATGTGTCGGCCGCGCACCCCGACGCTGCGGGAGCACAGCCGTCGCGGGCCCCTGAG
Source organism: Streptomyces sp. NPDC002958 (assembly GCF_055563255.1). NCBI lineage: Bacteria > Bacillati > Actinomycetota > Actinomycetes > Kitasatosporales > Streptomycetaceae > Streptomyces > Streptomyces sp. NPDC002958. The sequence continues at coordinate 23,197 of NZ_JBVHDS010000017.1, forward strand.
CGCTGCCGCCGGGAGTTGCGCCCCTCGTCCCGGTCCGCAGAGCCCTACGCGGTCGTGTCGGGCACGATCGCGCTCGCCGGGAGCGCGGAGGAGGCCCGGCGGGTCAGGTCACCTGCCGGCCCCGTACGACTCCGTGGTGGTCGGGGCCGTGACCATCGGCGTCTTCGCGTGGGCGGTGCACTCGGGCGCCGACCACCTCGGAACGGCTCCGGCCACGGCGCCCGAGGCCCGCCGATCTGAACGCGATCGCGGGTCCGGAACGGCCCGATGCCCGACGATGCCTTCACCCTGTACGGGCGCTGAAATGCCCTGTGCGTCACGGTCGGTGACCGGTGACCGGAGGCCGCGTTGCGTGCGGCGCGTGTCGATGGCGGGGGAGGAGTGTGAGAGCGGACAGGGTGGTGGCATGAACAGCGCTGACCTTTTGACGGATGCGTTTACTCGCGTTCAGGAGACGGTCCACTCGGCGGTCGAGGGCCTTTCACATGCCGACCTCCATGCTCGTCTCGACGACGGAGCGAACACGATTGCCTGGCTCGTGTGGCACCTCACCCGGATCCAGGACGACCACGTCTCGGATGCGGCAGGTATCGAGCAGGTCTGGTTCACCAAGGACTGGGCGTCCCGCTTCGACCTGCCCTTCGCGAAGGACGCCACCGGGTACGGACACAGCACCGCGGACGTCGCAGCAGTGCAGGTGGGCTCGCCCGAACTGCTGCTCGGCTACTACGACGCCGTTCATGAACAGACCCTCGGTTTCATCCAGGGACTCGACGGCAGGGCTCTGAACCGCATCGTCGACGAGGCATGGTTGCCGCCGGTCACCCTCGGGGTCCGTCTGATCAGCGTCATCTCGGACGACCTGCAACACGCCGGCCAGGCGGCGTTCGTCCGGGGCTCGCTCGCGCGTCGGTAGAACTCAACGCGAACGGACGGCCGTTGTTCAGGCGGGCGGCGTCGGCGCACTGCGACGCCTGTGCCGTCCCGTTCCTCCGGTGCCGAGGTCGCCGACCATGCGGCCTCGGCACCGGACGGCCCCGGCGTCTCAGACCTTGAACCCGACGCCGCTCACCGCATGACCCTGGAGGGCGTCCGCCGGGCTCTGGTCGGGATCGGGGCGCCAGGCCGACGTCCTGACGACGCCCGGCTCCACCACGCGAAGACCGTGGAAGAAGTCGGCGATCCGTTCGGGGCTGCGCAGATGGTACGAGCCGGCCGAGTTCGCGTTGTAGGAGGCGACGGCCTGGTTCAGCGAGTCGCTCGTGTTCGTACCGTCGCTGAGGGCCAGACAGCTTCCTGAGGGGAGTGCGGCCACCAGCCGGTCGACCAGCGCCCACGGGTCGTCCTCATCGGGGAGCTGCCCCATGATCCCCAGCATGGTCAGCCCGACCGGTCGGCTGAAGTCCAGCGTTTTGGCCGCCTCCGCGAGGATGGCGTCGGCGTTCCTGACATCGGCGTTGATGTATGCGCACGCGCCCTCGGGAGTACTGGTGAGCAGGGCGCGGGCATGGGTCAGGACGAGGGGGTCGTTGTCGACGTACACGATCCTGGACTCCGGGGCCACCCGCTGGGCCACCTCGTGCGTGTTGTCGGCCGTCGGCAGACCCGTGCCTATGTCGAGGAATTGACGGATGCCCGCCTCTGCGGTCAGGAAGCGCACCGCGCGGGCGAGGAAGGCCCGCTGGAGACGGGCGATGGCGGCGAAGTCCGGGAACGCCTTGAGGATCATGTCGCCCATTTGGTGGTCGACGGTGTAGTTGTCCTTGCCGCCCAGGAGGTAGTTCCAGACGCGTGCCGAGTGCGGCCGGTCCGTCTGAAGCCTGTCGGCCGGCGGCTGCCATGATGTACTCATGGCCAGATCCTCACATAGGCCACACGTGCCTGCCTGAGGTATTGATCACCGGTGAGGATCCGCATGGTGATGCACCTCCTGGCGGAGGTGCATCCGGTGGAGCGGAGTCACCGACCGTCGGTGCCTCTGAGGCCCGCAGGCGTATCTGCGTGTCCACACCGAAGGCGGCAGTGCAGAAGCGATGGGCGGCCGTGAAGTCGGCCACGTCGAGGGTGATGGATTCGATGAATGCCATGGCCATCGTGCTGGTTAAGGCTCGAGCACCGGCGCTTCTTGATTCCTGATCGGTCTTGTCACCTGTTTTGCCACACATGGCGGCATCCCCGCCGCAGCGCCCGTTGCGCGACGCCGGTAGGCGCTGGGCGGCATGCCGACCAGCTCGGTGAAACGGGTACTGAAGGTGCCCAGCGATGAGCAGCCGACCGCGAAACAGACCTCGGTGACGCTGAGGTCGCCACGACGCAGCAGCGCCGTCGCGCGCTCGATGCGACGCGTCATCAGATACGCGTACGGCGACTCGCCGTAGGCCAGCCGGAACTGGCGGCTGAGGTGCCCGGCGGACATGTTCACGCCGCGGGCGAGCGCCTCGACATTCAGCGGCTGCGCGTACTCCCGGTCGATCCGGTCACGGACGCGGCGCAGTCGCGCGAGGTCGCTCAGGCGCTGCGCCGCGGTGCGTGCGCGCCCCCACGAGGGGTCACACATGAGAGAACTCCTGTTCATCGACGTCTGCGAGCACCTGGGTTGCCTGCCGAGGCAGGTGGCGAGGTGCTCAATGGCAATGACCGGCTTGCCGGAGTCGACGAGCCGGTCGAGCAGCCGAACAGTCGAGAAGACCGAGCAACTGCTCGACGGCGGTGGGACGGAGGCCGGTGGCCGGCTCGGCGAGGATACGGACATCACCCTTGTGGGCAGACCGGGTGCGCGCCTCGGCCTCGGCGGCCGACATCGCGAGCACCTCTGCGATGGTCCGGCCCCCGAGGGGGTGGCCGAGGACCGTGGCCTGGAAGCGCCGACCGCCGTATTCTTCGCGGGTGGTCACGGCGCCGGCCGTCGTGGCCGGATCGATGACCGGACGGCTCAGCGAAGTTCCTGGATGCGGACCAGGTTGCCCGCGGGATCGCGGAAGGCGCAGTCGCGGATGCCGTACGGCTGCTCGGTCGGCTCCTGGACGACCTCGGCGTCGCCGGCCTGCACCTTCTCGAAGGTGCCGTCGAGGTCCCGGGTGGCCAGCAGGATCCAGCCGTAGGTGCCCTTGGCCATCATCTCGACGATGGTGCGGCGCTCGTCCTCGGTGACCCCGGGGTCGGCGGCCGGCGGCGCCAGGAGGATGGATGTGCCCGGCTGGCCGACCGGGCCGACCGTGATCCAGCGCATCTTGCCCTGCCCGACATCGCTGCGGACCTCGAAGCCGAGGGCGTCGCGGTAGAAAGCCACGGACGCGTCCGGGTCGTCATGTGGGAGGAAACTCGTGTGAATGGTGATGTCCATGGCGATCATGCTAAGAGCGGCCCGGTGACCCGCGCTTCTCGAATCCTGATCGATCAGCGCGGCGGTGGCACGCAGGTCCGTACTGGTCGCGCGGGCCGCTGACAGCCGGTAGCGACAACATGGTCGTCGTCGCACGCGCCGTGAACAAACCAGGTGCAACGAGCAGGGCACGGTGATGGGATGGCGCGATGCAACGTGAAGCGTCGGACATCGTGGACCGGGGGCGGTACCCGAATGCGGTGACGCCCTGGGAACAAGAGACCTGGCGGGAGGAGGCCCTCGGATGGGCGGAGTGCGGGCTCGCCGCTCAGGGGCTCCGCGTGACCGGGCAGCGGAAGGTGAGGCTCCGGCCGTGGTCCGTGCTGGTACGGATGTCCGTCGAGGGACGCGACGCCGTGTGGTTCAAGGCCAACCCGCCCGCCAGCGCCTTCGAGGCGGGGCTCACCGAGGCCTTGGCCCGCTGGGTACCCGAGTACGTATTGCAGCCGCTCGCCGTCGACGCCGGGCGCGGCTGGTCGCTGCTTCCGGACGGCGGCGCGCTCTTCAGGGACGTACTCGACTCGCCTCGCGGCCCGGTCGACCCGCGTGCCTGGGAGGAGCCGCTGCGCCAATATGCCGCAATGCAACGCGCACTTCTTCCGTACGCCGAGAGGATCGAGCTGCTCGGTGTCCCCAGCGCGCACACGGCCGCGCTGCCCGGGACCTTCGACTGGGTCGTCGACGGGAACACCGCACTGGAACCCACCGACCTCAAGGCGTTGCGCGCGCTGCGGCCCCGCCTCGCGCAGTGGTGCGAGGAACTTGCGGGCGCGGGCATCGCCGACACGCTCGACCACTCCGACCTGCACGACGGGCAGCTCTTCGCACCCGAACCGGGCCGTTTCACGTTCTTCGACTGGGGCGACGCGGCCGTTGCCCATCCCTTCTGCAGCTTTCTGGTCCCCGCCCGTGCGGCGCGCGAGCGGTTCGGGCCCGAGGCGCTGCCCCGGCTGCGGGACGCCTACCTGGAACCGTGGGAGGGGGACGGTCGCACGAAGCCGCAACTGCGGCGTGCGCTGAGTCTGGCGTGGCGGCTCGGGGCGATCGGCAGAGCCTGCTCCTGGGGGCGTCTCTTCCCCGGTGCATCCGCCGGCGTGGGCACGACGGGCGAAGCGGAGAGCGCCCGCTGGCTGCTGGAACTCTTCACCGAGCCACCGCTGTAGCGGCAACTTCCTCGGCCACGCGGGCGGACGCCGGTGTCATGGCCGTGCGCTTCACTGTGCCGACTGGCGGCGCTGGTCACGGCCGCGTTTGCGGTGATCCACCTGATCCCCTACCGGATCGAGCGGCTGACCGTAGTGGCCGGAATCGATCTCGACGATCCAGAGGTCGGATTCGAACCGATGCTGCAACTGCGCCTGAGCCCGCCCCACATCTGAACCCGGTCCGGCTGTCGCCATGACACGCGGATACGCCCGGCCCCGGCTGGCGGAATGATGAAAGAGTTCTCGGAGCAGCGGGACGCACCTACGCCCGCATGTCCGCGTGTCTGCGTAACCGAATGTCGACGATGGGACAGATGCCATGCCTCTCAAGGGTGAGTACGAGCCGAGCCCCGCGCAGTGGGTCCGCGATCAGGTCGAGCTGTTCGAGAGCTCCGGTGGGACGGAGGGGACCACGATGCGGGGCCTGCCGGTCATCATCCTGACCTCTCGTGGGGCCAAGAGCGGCAAGATCCGCAAGACCCCGCTGATGAGGGTCGAGCACAACGGCACTTACGCCGTGGTCGCCTCGCAGGGTGGCGCGCCCAAGCACCCCGTCTGGTACCACAACATCGTGGCCGACCCCCGTGTGGAGCTGCAGGACGGCCCGGTCCGACAGGACATGAACGCCCGTGAGGTCACCGGCGAGGAGAAGTCGGTGTGGTGGCAGCGCGCGGTCGAGGCGTTCCCCGACTACGCCGACTACCAGCTCAAGACCGACCGGCAGATTCCGGTCTTCGTTCTGGAGCAGGCAGCCGAACAGCACTGACGACCGCCCGGGGAGGCGTGGGCCGCACGCCCGCCGTGCCTCCCCCGGACGTGGCCTCGTCAGCGGGGGTGCGGTCAGCGGTGCTCCGGGTTGGGATAGTCCGAGCGGCAGCCCGCATCCCACTCGGAGCGCTGGTTGCCGTGGGCGGGGATGCCGTTCGCACGCCTCAGCATCGTGGCGAGATGCATCAGGTTCCAGGCCATGAAGGAGGTGTTGCGGTTGGTGAAGTCGTTGTCCGGACCGCCCGACCCCGGGTCCAGATACGACGGGCCAGGCCCCGCCTCTCCGATCCAGCCCGCATCGGCCTGCGGAGGGATCGTGTAGCCGAGGTGCTGGAGGCTGTAGAGCAGGTTCATCGCGCAGTGCTTGACCCCGTCCTCGTTCCCGGTGATCAGACAGCCGCCCACCCGGCCGTAATACGCGTACTGGCCCTTGTCGTTGAGGATGCTGGAACAGGCGTAGAGGCGCTCGACGACCCGTTTCATCACCGAGCTGTTGTCCCCCAGCCAGATCGGCCCGCACAGCACCAGGATGTCGGCGGCCATCACCTTCTCGTACAGCTCCGGCCAGGCGTCCCTCTGCCAGCCGTGCTCCCTCATGTCCGGCCAGACGCCGGTCGCGATGTCGTGGTCGACGGCCCGGACCACCTCGGTGGTGACGCCGTGCTCCTCCATGATCGCGCGGCTGTGGTCGATCAGCCCCTGCGTGTTGCTGGTCTCCGGGGAGCGCTTGAGTGTGCAGTTGAGGTAGAGCGCGCGCAGATCGTCGAAGCGGTAGGTGCCATCGGTGCGGCCGGGCGACGACATGCGGGGTCTCCTCGGTATGCATACGGGGAAGTGGCGTGCACCCCGGTCTACCGTCACGTGCGACGGTACCGGGCGGTAGGCGCGCGGGTGCCCCCCATACGCAGCAAGTCCGGTTCCTGGTCGTCCGGCGGATGCGCTCGGCGCTCCGGTGGTGACCAGGCCGACCGCACGCCGCGCCAGCAGCATCCGAATAGGCCGCAGTGCCGCACGGTTCGGCGGTGCCGCCACCTGCCCGACCGTCCGTGTCACACGCGCACGCCCCCACACGGTCCCCCCGGACAGTCGATCAGGACGCGCGCCCGCCTGCCCTCCCGCGCTCCAATGGACGGGTGACCGCGCCTCCCGACGACTGCCTCGCGCGCAATGAGTGGCTCTGCGGTGCCTACCTGACCAGCCGTCGCGAGATTCTCTGGGACGCGGTCGTCCAGCATCTGCAGCTCACCGCGGTCTCCGTACTCCTCGGACTGGTCCTCGCCGTTCCGCTCGCCCTCGCGGCGCGCCACCGGCGCTGGGCGGCCGGCCCGGTCCTCGGCGTGACGACGATCCTCTACACCGTGCCGTCGCTCGCCATGTTCTCGCTGCTGCTGCCGGTGTACGGACTCTCCGCCTCGCTCGTCGTCGCCGGACTCGTCCTGTACTCGCTCACCCTCCTCGTAAGGAACATTCTCGCCGGACTGCGCGCCGTGCCCGCGGAGACCAGGCAGGCCGCACGCGGCATGGGGTACGGTCCCGTGCGTCTGCTCGTCGCCGTGGAGCTTCCCCTGGCTCTGCCCGCGGCCATGGCCGGACTGCGTATCGCGACCGTCTCCGCGGTCTCCCTGGTCACGGTCGGTGCGATCGTCGGCTACGGCGGACTCGGCAACCTCATCTACTCCGGCATGAACACGTACTTCAAGGCCCAGGTGCTCACCGCGTCCGTCCTCTGCGTCGTGATTGCCGTCGCCGCCGACCTCCTGCTCCTGCTCGCGCAACGACTCCTGACCCCGTGGGCCCGGAGGCAGTCGTGAACACGCTCGCCGACGCATGGTCCTGGCTCACGACCCCGTCGCACTGGTCCGGCGACGGTGGTGTCTGGGACCGTCTCGGCCAGCATCTGTTCCTCACCGTCGTCTGCCTGCTGATCAGCTGTCTGATCGCGCTGCCCATCGCCGTGGTCCTCGGCCATCTCGGCAGGGGCGGCGCGCTCGCCGTCAACATCTCCAACATCGGTCGGGCCGTCCCTACCTTCGCCGTACTCGTACTGCTGCTGCTCACCCCGATCGGCGGGCACGGCGAGTGGCCGACCATCATCGCCCTCGTGCTCTTCGCCGTACCGCCGCTTCTCACCAACGCCTACGTGGGCATGCGCGAGGTCGACCGCGATGTCGTACGGGCGGCCAAGGGCATGGGCATGACGGGCGGACAACTCATGCTGGGCGTGGAGGTGCCGCTCGCCCTGCCGCTGATCCTCACCGGCGTACGGATCGCCGCCGTCCAGCTCGTCGCCACCGCCACCCTCGCGGCGCTGGCGGGCGGCGGGGGACTCGGCCGCATCATCACCACGGGCTTCAATCTCGCCTCCACCCCCCAGGTGGTCGCCGGGGCGGTCCTCGTCGCCCTCTTCGCCCTCGTCGTCGAAGGGCTCTTCGAGCTGGCGCAACGGCTCGCCCCCGACTGGGTCCGCGGCGAGGAATCCGGATGAGGCCGCGAAGCACGCTGCCCGCGCTCCTCGTGCTCCTGCTGCCGACGACCGCCTGCGCCACCGGGCCCTCCCTGGAGAACCGGGGCGAGGTCACCGCGCCGCCGGGCGACAGCAATCACCTCACCATCGGCTCCGCGGGCTTCACCGAGAGCGATCTGCTCGCCCAGATGTACGCGCTGCTGCTGAAGAGGGCCGGCTACTCCACGAAGATCATCTCCGTCACCAACCGTGAGATCTACGAACCGGCGCTGGAGAGCGGCCAGATCGACGTCGTACCGGAGTACGCCGCCACCTTCGCCGACTGGCTGAACGCCAAGAAGAACGGCGCCGACGCGACCCCCGTGGGCTCGCCCGACCTCGCCGCCACCATGAAGGCCCTGCGCGCCCTGGCCGCACCCCGTGGCCTCACCGTCCTCGACCCCGGGCGCGCCGTCGACCAGAACGCCTTCGCGGTCGCCGCCCCGTACGCGGCGAGGCACCATCTCAGGACACTCGGCGACCTGGGCAGATCCGGGCTGCCCGTACGTCTGGCCGCCGGAGACGAATGCGTACAGCGCCCCTACTGCGCACCCGGACTGAAGAAGACGTACGGAATCCGCATTACGGCCGTGGACCCCAAGGGTGTCGGCACCACCCAGGCCAAACGGGCTGTGCAGCGCGGTCAGGACCAGATGGTCCTGACCACCACGACCGACGCCACCCTCGACGACTTCGGCCTCGTCCTGCTCGCCGACGACAAGCACCTGCAGAACGCCGACTACCTCGTCCCCGTCGTCAACCGGTCCCGGGCGGGCAGTGAAGGCGTACGCAAGGCGCTGGGCAGGCTCAACACCCTACTGACGACAGCCGACCTGGCCCGGCTCAACGAGCAGGTCGACAGCTGGCGGCGGCTGCCCGAGGACGTGGCACGCAACTACCTGGAGTCCAAGAACCTCATGCCGCGCAACTAGGCCCGTCCGGCCCTGATCCGCCGACAGGCCCCAGCAGGTGAGATTTGCGGTCAGCCCGTCAGCTTCGCGGGCAGCCAGCCCAGTTGCGCGGCCTCCTGGAACGGCCCACCGCCCTCGTGATCGTTGAAGTCGTACACCTCGATGGCCTTGTCCTGGTGGGCGTATGCGTTGAAGGCGGCGAAGACGGTCGAGGGCGGGCAGGTCATGTCCTCCAGGGCCGTCGAGAACAGCGCCGGTGCCCGCCCGCGTGCGGCGAAGTGCACCCCGTCGAAGTACGACAGAGTGGCCCTCGCTCGCTCGGCCCGGCCCCGGTGCGTCTTGAGGTAGTTGCCCACCTCGCGGTACGGGTTGCGGTCGGTGACGGTGAGCGCGCGGGGGAAGTCGCACAGGAACGGGACGTCCGGCGCGATCGCCGCGAGGTCGGGTATCAGACCGCCGACGGCGAGCGTGATGCCGCCGCCCTGACTCACACCGACGGCCGCGGTGCGCGTCGCATCGGTCAGCGGATGCGAGCGCGCCGCCTCCACCGCACGCACCGCATCGGTGAACACACGCCGGTAGTAGAACGCGTGCGGGTCCTCGATGCCACGGGTCATGAAACCGGGGTACGAGGGCGCGCTGCCCACCGGATCTGCGGTGTCGCCGACGAGCCAGCCGCTGCCCTGGCCCCGGGTGTCCATCACGAAGTGGGCGAAACCGGCCGACGCCCAGAGCAGATGGGTGTGGGCCAGGCCCCGCCCGCCGCCATAACCGATGAACTCCACGACCACCGGCAGCGGTTCGGTGGTGCCCGCCGGGAGCACGAACCAACCCTTGACCGGGTGCCCGCCGAAGCCCGCGAACGTCACGTCGTACACGTCGACGGTCGTCAGCCCCGTGCCCGTACGCAGCTCGAACCGGGCGTCGAGGTCGTGGGACCCGGCCTCGTCGAGAGTCTTCGACCAGAACGCGTCGAAGTCCTCCGGCTCCACCGAACCGCTGCGATAGTCGCGCAGTTCGTCGAGGGGCAGATCGAACAGGGACATGCGAAACCGCCTTCTTCGCAGGGGTGGGTGATCACCCGTGGGGATGGTTGATCACACCGTACGGGTGCGGGCGGCGCGCGGACGAGGGCGCCCTGCGGACAACGGTGCAGTTCGTCTGAGCGGTGCAGGCGGCATCCGGCCTGCGGGCGCGGTGAAAACATGTTGCCCGCAGGCCGGGAGCCTGCGACGCTCCCTCTCATGTCTGACCACGATTCAAGCGGTTCGCACCAGGTCGCGGCGCTCTTCTCGCACGGCCGCCTGACGGCGATCCCCCGTAAGACGGCCCGCCGCGAGCAGTTGCTGGTGCACCTCACCGAGACGCTCTTCGAGCGGGACCGGGCCTACACCGAGCGCGAGGTCAACGACGCGCTGCTCACGGTGCACGAAGACTGCTCGGCGCTGCGCCGCTACCTGGTCGTAGCCGGTCTGCTGGTCCGGCCCAAGGACGGCAGCAGCTACCGGCGCGGGAAGTAGGGACGGACCCCGACCGGCTGTGGGGGCGTGCGTGCACCGCGCGCGCCCTACGCGTTCGCCACCGAGTCGAACTGCACCTCGTTCCGTCCCACCCCCTGCGCGTCCGCGTCCACCGAGCGGCGCAGCGCCTCATGGAGTGTGGCCGGGGTCAGCACGCCGAGGAACCGTGACCCGTCCAGCACCGCGACCCACCCGGCGTCGTGCTGGAGCATCTCGCTGAAAGCCTGCTTCAGCGGCGCGCCGACCGGCACCCAGGCATCCATCCGGCGGGCCAGTTCACCGACCGTTCCGTGGTCCCCGGCGATCCGCAGCGCATCCGCCGACACCCAGCCGTGCAGGTCGCCCTCGCCGTTCAGCACCACCGCCCAGCGGGCACTCGCACCGCTCAGCCGCGCCGCCGTCGCCCTGACCGGCTCGTCCAGCCGGGCGACCGGCGGCTCCTCCAGATCGTCGGGTTCGATCGTGGTGACCGAAAGGCGCTTCAGGCCCCGGTCGGCGCCGACGAACCGCGCCACGTACGGAGTCGCGGGTGAGCCGAGCACGGCGCCCGGACTGCCGAACTGCTCGATGCGCCCTTCTCCGTAGACCGCGATCCGGTCTCCCATCCGGACCGCTTCCTCGATGTCATGGGTGACCATCAGGACCGTCTTCCTGACCGTCGCCTGAAGGCTCAGGAATTCGTTCTGCAGCCGCTCCCGCACGACCGGGTCGACCGCGCCGAACGGTTCGTCCATCAGCAGTACCGGCGGATCGGCGGCCAACGCCCTCGCCACGCCCACCCGTTGGCGCTGGCCCCCGGAGAGCTGGGCGGGGTAGCGGGAGCCGTACGTCTTGGGGTCGAGGCCCACCAGATCCAGCAGCTCGGCCGCCCGCCCCCGGGCCCTTGCCCGCTTCCAGCCGACCAGCGCGGGAACGGTCGCGGTGTTGTCGAGGACCGTGCGGTGTGGGAAGAGACCGACCTGCTGGATGACATAGCCGATCCGGCGGCGCAGTCGCACCGGGTCGACGCCGGAGATGTCCTCGCCGTCGACCAGGATGCGGCCCGACGACGGCTCGATCAGCCGGTTGACCATCATCATCGTGGTCGTCTTGCCGCAGCCGGACGGTCCGACGAGGGTGACCAGTTCTCCCTCGGCGACCTCGAAGGAGAGTCCGTCGACCGCGCTCGTACCGTCCGGATAGACCTTGCTGACCTGCTCGAACCGGATCATGCCTGCACGGTAGGAGGCCCCCGGGCGTGCCGCACACGGGCCGCGACTGTCCGTGTCACGGCCGTGTGCTGAACTATCCGTGGCACATCTGATTCAGGAGCACCTTGTGAGCAGCTACCGGCACCCCGGCATCGTTTTCACCGACCGCTATTTCACGGTCCCGCTGGACCACACCGATCCGGGCGGTGAGCAGATCGCGGTCTTCGGCAGGGAGGCCGTGGCGAGCGGCAGGGCCGACGAAGAGCTGCCCTGGCTCGTCTATCTGGAGGGCGGCCCAGGCTTCGGCGCCCGGCGATTCATCGGCACGGAGGCATGGCTGGGACGGGCCGTGCAGGAGTTCCGGGTGCTGCTCCTCGACCAGCGCGGCACCGGCCTCTCCACCCCGGCCAACCGGCAGACCCTGCCGCTGCGCGGTGGCCCGCGCGAGCAGGCCGACTACCTTGCCCACTTCCGCTCCGACAACATCGTGCGCGACTGCGAGCTGATCCGGCCCCGGCTGACCGGCGGCGAACCGTGGACGGTCCTCGGCCAGTCCTTCGGCGGCTTCTGCGCCGTCCGCTATCTGTCGGCCGCCCCCGAAGGGCTTGAGGCCGTCCTCATCACCGGCGGACTGCCCTCCCTCGACGCACACGCCGACGACGTCTACCGGGCCGCCTACTCGCGGATCGAGCGCAAGGTCGCCGCCCACTACGCCCGCTACCCGCAGGATGTCGAGCGTGCCCGGGAGATCACCGCCCACCTTGCCGAGCACCGCCCCCAAAGCGCGGGACACCGTCTGACGCCCGAAGGGTTCCAGTCCCTCGGCATCATGCTCGGCGGCGGCAACGGCAGCCACCAGCTGCACTACCTGCTGGAGAACGCCTTCGTCCGTACGCCGCTCGGCATCGAGCTCTCCGACACCTTCCAGGAAGCCATGCGGACGGCCAACTCGTTCGCCGGGCATCCGCTGTACGCGCTGATGCACGAGGCGATCTACGGGCAGGGCGAGCAGGCCACCGGCTGGGCTGCCGAGCGGGTCCGTGCCGAATTCCCTCAGTTCGACGCGGCCGCGGCGCTCAAGGGCGACGGCCCGGTCCTCTTCACCGGTGAGAGCATCCACCCCTGGCACTTCGAGGTGGACCCGGCGCTGCGCCCGCTGCGGGAGACCGCCGAACTACTGGCCTCCCGCACCGACTGGGCGACGCTGTACGACACCGGGCGCCTGGCCGCCAACGAGGTGCCGGTCGCCGCCGCCGTTTATCACGACGACATGTATGTCGACACCGGGCACGCGCTGCGCACGGCGGAGTCGATCCGCGGGCTGCGTACCTGGGTGACCGACGAGTACGAGCACGATGGGCTGCGCGCGGGCGGACCGCGCGTACTGGACCGGCTGCTGGCCCTGGTGCGGGACGAGATCTGATCCGGGGCGGGATCTGATCCGGGACGACAGGTGATCCATTGCGGTCACGGGAGGAGCCGGTCACGCACCCCGCGTGACCGGCTCCTCCCGTGACGGGGCGTCTCAGCTCTGGAGGGTGTCCAGCGTCTCGTCCAGGTGCGCGGCCGAGCGCGGGACGCGGTTGTACGGAAGCTTCGACAGGGCCGCCGCCATGCCGCACGTGTTGGTCACGGCGGAGAAGACGAGCCCGGAGCCGATGCCCGCGGAGAGCCAGCGCGCGGCCGGGAAGCGCAACCCGGCGAGCAGGCCGGCCACCACGAGCGAACCGGCGGCGAGCCGGACCTGACGCTCCATCGGCCAGGTCGCGCGGGCCCCGGCGGGACGGTCGAGATCGCGGCCCTCGCCCTCCCAGGCCGAAGTGCCGCCGGACAGCGTCACGGCGTCGATGTCGGCCGCTGCGAGAATGTCGCAGGCCCGGGTGGAGCGGACGCCGGAGGCGCACACTATGAGCAACGGGCCGCGGGCCGCGGCGGACTTCAGAGCGGGCACGGCCTCGGGGAGGCGGTCCAGGGGGATGTTCAGCGCACCGGGAACGTGCCCGGATACGTACTCGCCCGGGGCCCGCACATCGATGACGGTGAACTCCGCGAGACGGGCCGCGGCCTTAGCGGGAGAGAGGGAGACGGGGCTGGTCACGAGCAGTGTTTCCTTTCGTTCACCGGGGCTGGGGAGGGAATCGATCCCTCCTTCCCCATTCAGGCTAGAATACCCCTCGGGGTATCAGGAGGAGGATGTGTGGAACTCGACATGGCGGCCGACGAACTGAAGTCGGTCCTCAACCGCCTTCGCCGCGCACAGGGCCAGCTGACCGGGATCATCAGGATGATCGAGGAGGGCCGGGACTGCGAGGACGTCATCACGCAGATGGCGGCCGTTTCCCGGGCGCTCGACCGGGCCGGTTTCGCGATCATCGCCACGGGCCTGCAGCACTGCATGGCCGACGGCAGCAGTGAGCCCGCGGACCGCGACCAGATGCGGGCGCGATTGGAGAAGCTCTTTCTCTCGCTGGCCTGAGCCAGGAGTCGGAGGGCGACGCCGTGGCTCACGCCACGGCGTCGATGAGCATGAACAGGGCCACGGCCAGCAGGACCGCACCGAAGATCCGTTGCGGCGCGGCCGTGGGCACCTTCGTGGCCGGCCGCTGCCCGTCCCAGGCCCCGAGCACCGCCGTCGCCGTGAACGGGGCGATCACCGCCCACTCCAGCACGGTGGGCGTGGCGAGGCGGGTGACCAGGGCGGCCGTGGAGTTCACCGTGATGACCAGCAGGCTGGTACCGACCGCCGCGGTCATCGGGATGGCCGGCAGGGTGACCAGAGCGGGCACCGCGAGAAATCCGCCGCCCACACCGGAACACTCCTCGGGGGCGGGGTGCAGATGACGGGCGGTCATGCCGCGGAGCGGTCGGCCGTGTGAACGGTCAGAGTCAGACCGGCCGGCACCGCAGAGCCGAAACCGTCGTCGACAGCCACCACATCACGGCCCGCCGCATCCAGCAGCGACGCGGCGATCGCCGCCCGCATCCCGCCGGTGCAGTGCACCCAGACAACGCCCGGCGGCACCTCGTCCAGCCGCCGGGGCAGCTCGTGCACGGGAATGTGCACCGCCCCGCTGATCGCACCGCCACCGTGCTCGGCGTTTCTGCGCACATCGAGAACCACCAGGTTCTCGCCGCGCGCCAGGGCAGCCGCCAGGCCCGCGAAGTCGGACCTGCGAAACGACCTCAGCGCCGCCGGTCCTTGCACCCAGTCCCCGGGACCGCCGGTGGCCGCGGCCACCGGCCGGCCCATGCCGACGCGGGACAGCTCCCGCTGCGCATGCGCGACATCGGTGGCCGTGCTCGCCAGCAGGGTGACCGGCTTCCCCCACGGAATCAGCCACGCCAGATATGTAGCGAGTTGTCCCTCGCCCTCGAAGTTGAACGATCCGGCGACATGCCCCTGGGCGAACGCAACCCTGCTGCGCAGATCCACGACCCACTCACCCGCGGCCAGCCGCCGGGAGATCTCCTTGGCGTCAGCGGGGTCGGGTGGGGTCAGATCGAGCGGATCGGGGCCCGCCGCATTGGCCGGTCCCATGTGCGCGTAGTACGCGGGAACGTCGTCCAGACCGGCGAGCAGGTCAGTGACAAAGGTGTCCACGTCCTTGACCAACGCGTCATTGCGCTTGCGCTCATCGCCGATCGTCGTGGCCGTCCCCTCGGCCTGTGCGGAGGAACAGAAGCTGCCGAAGCCATGTGTCGGCAGAACAGGAACGCCGTCTTCGAGCTCCTCGGCGAGCCGGTGCGCGGAGGCGTGCTGGGCGCGCGCCAGATCGGCGGTGAGTCGCGGCTCCACCAGATCGGGCCGGCCCACACTGCCGATCAGCAAGGAGCCACCGGTGAACGCGGCGACGGAGCGGCCGTCCTCCTCCAGCACATACGACGTGTGGTGCGGGGTGTGCCCGGGAGTGGCCAGCGCCCGCAGCGTGAGGCCGTCGTCGACCGCGGTGGTGTCACCGTCGGCCACCGGAACCCGGGTGAAGGAGACCTCCGCGGCGGCGGGAACCAGATACCGCGCCCCGGTGACGCGTGCCAGCTCCAGACCGCCGGTCACGTAGTCGTTGTGCAGATGTGTCTCCACCACCAGGGCTATCCGCACACCGCGCCGGGCGGCCGCGGTGATGACCCGGTCGATGTCACGCGGCGGATCCACGACCACGGCGGCCCCCTGCCCACCCGCCAGATAACTGCGGTTGCCGAGGCCCGCTGTCTCCATGGTGTCGACGAAGAACACGACACGACTCCTTCCGTACGGTTTACCCCGGGGGGTATCTCTGATTCAGATTAACATTGATACCCACGGGGGTATTTTGGGTGAGGTGAGGCGCAGGCAGCGCCGACGAGGAGGGGTGCGCATGCGGGGGGCGGATTCGATCGAGGGCGGCTAGCCTGCCGACATGGCGGAGCAGCTGATACCCATGCCCACGGATTGGCGGCGGGCCCTCGCCGTGGTCGCGCACCCCGATGATCTGGAGTACGGCTGCGCGGCGGCGATCGCGGGCTGGACCGACGGCGGGCGCGAAGTCTCCTATCTCCTCGCCACCCGGGGTGAGGCGGGCATCGACACCCTCGCACCGGAAAAGTGCGCACCGCTGCGCGAGCAGGAACAGCGGGCGAGCGCCGCGATCGTCGGAGTCTCCACTGTGGAGTTCCTGGATCACCGCGACGGGGTGATCGAGTACGGCATACAACTACGCCGCGACATCGCCGCAGCCATCCGTAGGCACCGCCCCGAGCTGATTGTCACGCTCAACCACCGTGACACCTGGGGTGGCGTCGCCTGGAACACCCCCGATCACCGGGCGGTCGGCCGTGCCACCCTGGACGCCGCGGCCGACGCGGGCAACCGCTGGATCTTTCCGGAGCTGGTCGAGGAGGGGCTCGAGCCGTGGAATGGGGTGCGTTGGGTCGCGGTCGCGGGGTCGGTCACGCCCACCCATGCCGTCGACGCGACGCCCGGACTGGAACGCTCCGTGAAGTCGCTCCTGGCCCACCGCACGTACATCGAAGCGCTGACGGAGGCGGACCCCGAGGCGTACTGCCGCAACTTCCTGACCGGCAACGCTCGGGCGGCGGCCGATCGCTTCGGCGGTCGTCCTGCCGTCACCTTCGAACTCTTCACCCGCTGAGTCCGGGGGCCAAGGGCCTGGGGTTCGACAATGGCGCCGCGCCCGCCTTTCCCGTCCCCGAGCCGCCACCCGTCACCAGCACCACACGTTCATCGTACGTACGGCGGGGAGTGTGCGCGCCCCACGGGCGGACCAGGGGTGTGCATGTTCTCCGCCATGCATGCATAGGTGCCGCTTCTGAGTGCACTCGATGTCCGGTGACGCCGCCCGGCTTTGCTCGGTGACCGCGGGCCGCACGGCTGTCGCGGTACGCCTCGTATGGCGCGCGGGGTCGGCGGCGCGGCAGATCGCCGATGTGGTGGTGGACTGAGGCCTGTCCGGGCGGATCGCGGCCGGGGCGCGCCGTCGATCATTTCCGGTCGGCCCTGTGGACCCCTCCCACGCCCGGTCCGGCCCGAAGCGCTTCGGGCCGGACCGGGCGCACCCATGTCCGCCTCCGGCCGAAACCGGCACCGGCAGGTTGTTCCCAGAGGGGCAAGCGACCGCTTAGTGTGCGCCGGAGCAGTGGCAATGCCGACAGTGTTGTGGAGGCCCCTCATGCAGGCATGGCGAGTGCACCGGAACGGCGAGCCGAGCGAGGTGATGCGGTTCGAAGAGACCGACCGGCCCACGCCCGGCGACGGGCAGGTGCTCATCGAGGTGCTCGCGGCGGGCATCAACTTCCCTGACGCGCTGCTGTGCCGCGGGCAGTACCAGGTGCGACCGCCGCTGCCGTTCACACCCGGTGTGGAGATCTGTGGCAGGACGGCGGACGGACGGAGGGTGCTGGCCACCCCCGCCCTGCCGAACGGCGGATTCGCTGAGTACGTCGTCGCGGACGAGTCGGCCCTCCTGCCGGCCCCGGACGCCCTGGACGACGCCGAGGCCGCCGCCCTGCACATCGGCTACCAGACCGGCTGGTTCGGTCTGCGCCGCAGGGCGCACCTCCAGGCGGGCGAGACGCTCCTCGTCCATGCCGCGTCCGGTGGTGTGGGCAGCGCGGCCGTCCAGCTCGGCAAGGCCGCCGGAGCCACCGTCATCGGTGTCGTCGGAGGCCCGGAGAAGGCGAAGATCGCCGGCGAGCTCGGCTGCGACGTGGTCATCGACCGCCGCAGCGAGGACATTGTCGCCATGGTCAAGGAAGCCACCGGCGGACGCGGTGCCGACGTGGTGTACGACCCGGTCGGCGGCGACGCGTACGCCAAGTCCGTGAAGTGCATCGCCTTCGAGGGCCGTGTCGTCGTCGTCGGCTTCGCGAGCGGCGTCGTCCCCACCCCGGCGCTGAACCACGCCCTCGTCAAGAACTACTCGATCGTCGGACTCCACTGGGGCCTGTACAACACCAAGGACCCGGCCGCGGTCCGCGCCTGCCACGAGGAGCTCACCTCACTGGCCGCGCAGGGCGTCATCAAGCCGCTGATCAGCGAGCGTGTCGCGCTGGACGGGGCCGCGGCCGCCGTCCAGCGGGTCGCTGACGGCACCAGCACCGGCCGGATCGTCGTCCTCCCGACAGGAGCCGCCCGATGACGGCCCCCGACGCGGCCGAACTCCGCCGCCGTACCCAGGACCTGCTGGCCGCACACCCCCCGGCCACCACCGACCGCACCGACTTCCTCAAGGCCCGCTTCGACGCCGGACTCGCCTGGGTGCACTACCCGGCCGGCCTCGGCGGCCTCGACGCACCGCGCTCCCTGCAGCCCGTCGTCGACGCCGAACTCGCCGCCGCAGGTGCCCCCGACAACGACCCGCGCCGGATCGGCATCGGCCTCGGCATGGCCGCCCCCACCATCCTCGGCTACGGCACCGACGAGCAGAAGCAGCGCTTCCTGCGGCCGCTGTGGGTCGGCGAGGAGGTCTGGTGCCAGCTGTTCAGCGAACCGGGCGCCGGCTCCGACCTCGCCGCGCTCGGCACGCGCGCTGTCCGCGACGGCGAGGACTGGGTGGTCGACGGGCAGAAGGTCTGGACGTCCAGTGCCCATCTGGCCCGCTGGGGGATCCTCATCGCCCGCACCGACCCGGACCGTCCCAAGCACCGCGGTATCAGCTACTTCATCTGCGACATGACCGACCCCGGCGTCGAGGTACGGCCGCTGCGCCAGATCACCGGCGAGGCCGAGTTCAACGAGGTCTTCCTGACCGGCGTACGCATTCCGGACAGCAGGCGCCTCGGCCCGGTTGGCGAGGGCTGGAAAGTCGCCCAGGCCACTTTGATGAATGAGCGGGTCTCCATCGGCGGGGCACCTGTCCCGCGCGAGGGCGGCATGATCGGCCCGGTCGCCCGCACCTGGCGCGAGCGGCCTGAACTGCGCACCCACGACCTCCATCAGCGCCTGTTGACCCTCTGGGTCGAGGCCGAGGTGGCCAGGCTCGCCGGCACCCGGCTGCGCCAGCAGCTCGTCGCCGGACAGCCCGGACCCGAAGGCTCCGGCATGAAGCTCGCCTTCGCCCGGCTCAACCAGGAGATCAGCGGCCTGGAAGTCGAACTCCTCGGCGAGGAGGGCCTGCTGTACAGCGACTGGACCATGCGCCGCCCGGAGATCGTCGACTTCACCGGACGTGACGCCGGCTACCGCTATCTCCGCTCCAAGGGCAACTCCATCGAGGGCGGCACCAGCGAGGTACTGCTCAACATCATCGCCGAGCGCGTCCTCGGCCTGCCTGTCGAGCCGCGCAACGACAAGGACGTCGCCTGGAAGGACCTGGCCCGATGACCGCACCGACCGAAGAGACCCAGGCACCCGATCTGCTGTACTCGGAGGCCGAGGACGATCTGCGGGCAGCAGTGCGCTCGCTGTTCGCCGACCGGTGCGACGCGCCGACGGTGCTCGCCCGCATCGAGTCCGACACGCCGTACGACCCGCAGCTCTGGAAGGCCCTCGCCGCCGACATCGGCACCGCCGGGCTGCTGGTGCCGGAGGCGCTGGGCGGGCAGGGCGCCGGCCATCGCGAGGCGGCGGTGGTGCTGGAGGAGCTGGGCCGCAGCGTCGCTCCCGTGCCCTATCTGACCAGCGCGGTCGTCGCCACCGAGACGCTCCTCGCACTGGGCGCGCAGGACGGACCGGTCGCCGGACTCCTCGGCGACCTCGCCGCCGGCCGCAAGATCGCGGTCCTGGCCGTGCCGTTCTCCGCCCCGGCGCCCGACGCCGCGCAGCCGGCCGGCGTGGTGGCCGACGCGGTGGCGGGAATGGTGACCGGCGTCGCCGACGCGGCCGCAGCCGATGTGCTGCTGGTGCCCACGACCGACGGTCTGTACGCGGTGGAGGCCGGCGCCGAAGGCGTCACCGTCGAGCCGCTCGTTTCGCTCGACCTGACCCGCCCGCTCGCCACCGTCACCCTCGCCCAAGCCGCCGGGACCCGCCTGGCCGACGGTGCGTCCGCGGTCTCCGCCGTGCGGCGAGGGTTGCTGGCGGGCGCCGGACTGCTTGCTTCCGAACAGCTCGGACTCGCCGAGTGGTGCCTGACCGAGACGGTCCGCCACACCCGCGAACGGCACCAGTTCAACCGGCCCGTCGGCTCGTTCCAGTCCCTCAAGCACCGGATGGCGCAGCTCTGGCTGGAGGTCGTGTCGGCTCGCGCCGCCGCGCGGAACGCCGCGGACACCCTCGCGACCGCCGGCCCCGACACGGCGCTGGCGGTGGCCGTCGCGCAGGCTTACTGCTCGAAGGTCGCGGTGCACGCGGCGGAGGAGTGCATTCAGCTGCACGGCGGCATCGGCATGACGTGGGAGCACCCGGCGCACCTCTACCTCAAGCGCGCCAAGGCCGACTCGATCGCGTACGGCACGGCCGGACACCATCGCGAGGCCATCGCCGAACTCGTGGAACTGCCCGCGCCGTAGCCGGACAGAGGGAACAGCCCGCAGCTCAGCGGGACTTGGGGGCGGAGGCGCGTGTTTCAGGTACCTCCGCTCCACTATTTCCCCGTCCGGCGGGGTACCGAGCATCCCTTTACCTGCTGTTTAATTGCGAGTGCTTCGCAAGAACAGTTGATCTTCGATAAGGGATGTGCGGCGTTATGACGGCCCGATCGATACGGGGAGCGGTCGCAGCGACACTGGCGACCTTGCTGTCGTTGACCGCGGCAGCCTGCTCACAACCGGGTGGCTCGAACGGCAGCAGCTCCGGTTCGGGTGCGAAGGACTCGGCGGTGGTCGGTATCGCCTACGAGCCCGACAGCCTCAGCCCGCTCCTGGGCTACGGCAAGGACGGCAACTCCAAGATCTTCGACGGGCTGCTCGCCCTCGACGAAAACATGGAGCTGCAGCCCGCGCTCGCCGCCGCCCTGCCCGAGGTGAGCGACGACGGACTGACGTACACGTACAAGCTCCGCCGCGGTGTGAAGTTCAGCGACGGGAAGCCGTTCGGCGCCAAGGACGTCGTCTTCACCTACCGCACCATCCTGGACGAGAAGACCAACAACGCCTCCCGCACCGAACTCGACGCGGTGAAGAGCGTCGAGGCGACCGGCGACGACACCGTCGTCTTCACGCTCAAGTACCCCTACGCGCCCTTCGCCCAGCGCACGGTTCTGCCCATTGCCCCCGAACACGTCGCGGGAAAGCAGGACGTCAACACCGGCGACTTCACCACCCATCCCATCGGCACCGGACCGTACCTCCTCACCAAGTGGTCCAAGGGCGAGAAGCTGAGCTTCACGGCCAACCCCGACTACTGGGGCGGCGCGCCGAAGGTGAAGAAGTTCACCATGGCGATCATCAAGGACGACGACGTACGCGCCACCCGGCTGCGCTCCGGCGAACTCGACGGCGCGATCCTGCCGCCCAACCTTGCCGAGGGCTTCGCCCGCGACAGCGGCACGCGGACGTACGCCGCCACGACGTACGACTACCGCACCGTGACCCTGCCCACACACAACAAGGTCACGGGCGACACCGCGATCCGGCGCGCCCTCGATGTCGCCGTCGACCGGCAGGCCATGGTCGACTCCATCCTCAACGGCGAGGGCAGGCCCGCCTACGGCCCCGTCCCCACCGACAGCGAGTGGTTCACCAAGGGCACCGAACGCACCCACGACCTCGACGCGGCGAAGAAGATCCTCGACGACGCCGGGTGGAAGCCCGGCAAGGACGGCATCCGCGTTAAGGACGGTGTACGCGCCGAGTTCCCGCTCTGGTACCTCACGGGCGACAAGCTACGCCAGGAGCACGCACTCGCCTACGCCTCCGATGCCAAGAAGGCCGGCATCGACATCACCACCGAGGCCGGGACCTGGGAGGTCATCGAGCCCCGGATGAAGCAGGACGCGGTCCTCGCGGGCGGCGGATCGCCCGCCGACCCGGACTTCGACCAGTACACCCTGCTGCAGTCCTCGCTCGCGGGCGACGGCTTCAACAACATGGCGTGGTACGACAACAAGGCCGTGGACCAGGCCCTCGAAGCGGGCCGCAGGAGCGGTGACAAGGCCGAACGCAAGGCCGCCTACGACACCGTCCAGCGTGAACTGGTGAAGAACCCCGGCTACACCTTCCTCACCCACATCGACCACCTCTACGTTGTGAAGGACCGTTTCGGGGCGCTCACCACGCAGGTCGAACCGCACGATCACGGCCTGGCATCCGGCCCGTGGTGGAACGTCGAGGACTGGACGCCGAAGAAGTGAACCACCGTCTCCCCTGGGGGGCGATGGGCAGGATGGCCGGACGCCGGGCACTGCTCGCCGTCCCCGTCCTGGTCGCCGTGACGTTCGGCGTCTTCGCCGTCGCCGCCGCCTCCCCCTTCGACCCGGTCAAGGCATACGCGGGCACCGCCGGTCTCACCGCCTCGCAGGAGAACCTCGATCAACTGCGGGCCAATCTCGGCGTCGACCAGCCCCTTGTGACCCGCTGGTGGAACTGGCTGACCTCCGCGCTGAGCGGCGACCTCGGCGACTCCAGCGTCATGCGCCAGCCGGTCGCCGATGTCATCGGCGAACGCCTGGGCTGGTCCGTCCTGCTCGCCGCGACCGCCTTCCTCGTCGCCGTCGTCCTGGGTACGGGCCTCGGTGTGCTGGCCGCGCGCCGGTCCGGTGGCCTGCTCGACCGGTGCGTCAGCTCCGCCGCGTACACACTCGAAGCCGCCCCCGCCTTCTGGATCGGACTGCTCGCCATCTGGCTCTTCGCCGTGAAACTCGATGTGCTCCCGGCCGGCGGCCTCACCGACGCGGCCAGCGACACGGTCACCTTCGGCCAGGTCGCCACCCATCTGGTGCTCCCCGCGGCCGTGCTCGGGATCTCCCAACTGCCGTGGTTCTTCCTCTACGTACGCCAGGGCGTCGCCGACGCACTCGACGAGGACCCGGTGCGCGGCGCCCGTGCCCGCGGACTGCGCGAACGCACCGTGCTGCTCGGCCACGCACTGCGCTCCGGGATGCTGCCGATGCTCACCCTCATCGGCTCCCGCGTCCCCGAACTCATCACCGGCGCCCTGCTCGTCGAGACGGTCTTCAGCTGGCCCGGCATCGCCGCCGCCACCGTGCAGGCCGCAATCTCCGTCGACTTCCCGCTGCTCGCGGCGCTCACGGTGCTTGCCACCGTGGCTGTCGTCCTCGGCAATCTCCTCTCCGATCTGCTCTACGCGATCGCCGACCCGAGAGTGGGCTTCGATGGCTGAACTCGTCCTCGGACCCAAGCGTCGCACCACCCGCCGCATCCGCGTGGTCAGCTCTGCCGGGATCGTCACCGCGGTGCTGCTCGCGGTTGTCCTCGTACCGCCGCTGGTCCAGCTCGACCAGCAGGCCGTCGACCTCTCGGCCAAGCTTCAACCTCCTTCCTGGGAACACCCGTTCGGCACCGACGATGTCGGCCGGGACCTGCTGCTGCGCTGCGTCTACGGGCTCCGTGTCTCGTTGCTCGTCGGTATCGTCGCGGGGCTCACGGCCACCGTCATCGGGACCGCGGTCGGTGCGCTCGCCGCCGCGTTCGGGGGCTGGACCGACCGGATCGTCATGCGGATCGTGGACACCTTCTCGTCCGTACCGCATCTGCTGCTCGGCATCTTCATCGTCGCCATGTTCCGGCCCGGGGTCGGACCGGTGATCGTGTCCGTCGCCCTCACCCACTGGCTCTCGACAGCCCGGATCGTCCGCTCCGAAGTGCTTTCGCTGCGCTCGCGCCCGTACATCGACGCAGCGATCTCCGGCGGCGCCTCGCGCGGACGGGTCATCGTCCGGCATCTGCTGCCCGCAGTGCTTCCGCAGGCGGGCCTCGCCGCGGTGCTCATGGTGCCGCACGCCATGTGGCACGAGTCCGCGCTCTCGTTCCTGGGACTCGGACTCCCCACCCATCAGGCGAGCCTCGGCAACCTTGTGCAGACGGCGCGCGGTTCGCTGCTCGCCGGGGACTGGTGGCCGACGCTCTTCCCCGGCCTGTTCCTGATCATTCCGACCCTCGCTCTGGCGGGCCTCGCCGGCGCCTGGCGGGAACGGATCAACCCGCGCCGCCGATCGGAGCTGATGCTGTGAAAACCATCCCGGTCCCGCAGACCCCGGACGCGCAGGCTCCGGACGCGCTGACCTCGGACGCGCAGACTCCGGTCCCCCAGGCCCCGGACGCGCTGACCTCGGACCCGAAGCCCCCGGTCCTCTCCGTCCGTGGACTCTCCGTCCGCTTCCGGATGCGCGGTGGGCAGCACATCGCGGCTGTCAGCGATGCCCACTTCGACCTCGCGGCGGGGGAGTGCCTGGCTCTGGTCGGCGAGAGCGGCTGCGGAAAGTCCGTACTCGCCTCGGCGCTGCTCGGGCTGTTGCCCGGCAACGCGCAGACCACGGGTTCGGCAGTGCTCCACGGCGCCACCGACACCGATCTCCTCACTGCCGATGAACGGACCCTCGCCCGCACCGTACGGGGCCGCCGCATCGGACTCGTACCACAGAGCCCCGCGGCCCACCTCACCCCCGTCCGCACGGTGCGCGCCCAACTGGAGGAAACCCTCCGCGAACTGACCGGCACCCGAAAGCTCGCGCTGCGTGGCAAGGCGGAGCAGGCCGCCGCGCGCGCCGCGTTCCCGACCGGCCATCTGGACCGGTATCCGCATGAACTCTCCGGCGGCCTCGCCCAGCGCGCCGCCATCGCGCTCGCCCTGATCGGCGACGCACCCCTGCTCCTCGCCGACGAGCCGACCACCGG
The DNA here is from genome assembly GCF_055563255.1 of Streptomyces sp. NPDC002958. Lineage (NCBI taxonomy): Bacteria > Bacillati > Actinomycetota > Actinomycetes > Kitasatosporales > Streptomycetaceae > Streptomyces > Streptomyces sp. NPDC002958. Next base: position 47,906 of record NZ_JBVHDS010000017.1, read on the forward strand.
ACTCGACCGCGACCTGGTTGAGCGGACCGTCGACGAATTGCGCCGCCACACCGACGAGGGCAGGGCGCTGCTGATCATCACCCACGATCTGGCGGCGGCCGAACGGATCGCCGACCGGGTCGCCGTGATGTATGCGGGCCGCATCGTCGAACTCGCCGACGGTGACCGGTTCTTCGGGGAGCAGGGACCACGCCACCCGTACGCCCGCGGCCTCCTCGACGCCCTGCCGGAGCGCGCCTTCGCCCCCATCCCCGGAATGCCGCCGGAGCTCGGAGCGCTCCCCGACGGTTGCGCGTTCGCGGCCCGCTGCGGCCGCGCCGACGACCGGTGCTCCGTACCCCCCGTGTTCGACGACCATCTCGCCTGCCACCACGGTGAGCGGGCAGGTGCGGAGGAGTCCGCCCATGCTTGAACTCACCCGTATCACCGCCGGGTACGACCCCCGCGATCCCGTCGTCCGCGATGCGTCGCTGACGGTCGAGCCGGGGGAGTCCGTCGGACTGCTCGGCCCGAGCGGCTGCGGCAAATCCACCCTGGCCAAGGTCGCCGCCCTGCTGCACCGTCCCGACGCGGGCACAGTCGCACTGGACGGCCGACCGGTACGGGGCTGGCGGCACCGCGCCCCGCGGGCACAGCGCACCGCAGTCGGCGTCGTCTTCCAACAGCCCCGGCTCTCGGCCGACCCCCGGCTCAGCCTGCGCGAACTCATCGCCCAGCCGCTGCGGGCGACCGGCCGGCGCTCGGAGGTGACGGACCGGGTGGCTGAACTGGCACCGGCTGTCGGGCTCACGGACGAGCTGCTCGAACGGCGTCCGCATGCGGTGAGCGACGGCCAGTTGCAGCGCGCCTGCCTGGCAAGGGCGCTGGTCCTGCGGCCGCGCTGGCTGATCTGCGACGAGATGACCGCGATGCTCGACGCGTCGACGACAGCCGCACTGGTCGCGGTGGTCGAGGCCTACCGCAGCGAATCCGGGGCCGGGTTGCTGGCCGTCGGCCACGACCGGGTGCTGCTGGAACGCTGGTGCGACCGCACGGTCGGCTGGCAGGAGATCTCCGGGCGCGGCTCACCGCCGGAGTCCACGAGCCCGGCCGGACAGGCCCACGCCCTTCCCGCATGAGCCACCGCCATATGTGTGGAGCGCGCAGGATCCGCACCTTCACGGAACCTGGGTGAATGCCTATGCCAACTGGGCGGGCCTGTGCCCGCGGCTGCGGGAGGCCGACTACTGCGTCTACGCACCGAACTTCGGTGCGCCCGAGGAGGTCGTGTTCAAGGGGCGGGCGGCCATCCCTGACTCTTCCCGGGAAGTGGCTGCCTTCACGGACCCGGCCCGGCCAGGGAAACGGCAGTCGACGAGCGGACGACGACCCGGTCAACTCTTGTGACGTGCCTCCCCATTGCAGGTATCACGGTCGCATACTCGGTTGGTCCGCCCCTCAGATCCGCCCCATGCTCCCGGGAGAATCCATGGCGTTCCCGACCCGCCGAAGCGTCGTCACCACCGCGCTCGCCACCGTGGCCGCAGGCGCAGTCCTGCCCCTGCAGACGGCCGTCGCATCCGAAGCGTCCGCCGCATCCCAGACCGCGGGCCGCTCCCGCCCGCGCCCGCTGCGCCGGGCCCACGCGCACAACGACTACCTGCACACGCGCCCTCTCCACGACGCGCTCGCCCACGGCTTCACCAGCGTCGAGGCAGACATTTTCCTCGTGGACGGGGAACTGCTGGTCGCCCACGAGGTCACCGACCTCGACCCCACCCGTACGCTCGCCTCGGTCTACCTCGACCCGCTGCTGGCCAGGGTCCGGGCCAACCACGGCACGGTCCACCCCGGTTACCGCGAACCCATTCAGCTGCTGATCGACATCAAGACCGACGGGGCGGCCGCCTACCTGGAACTCGACCGGCAGCTCCGGCGCTATCGGCAGATGCTGACGTCGTACCACCACGGCCGGATACGGCCCGGCGCGATCACACCCGTCATCTCCGGCGACCGGGCAGCCCGCGTCCCGATGGAGGCGCAACGTACGCGATACGCCTTCTACGACGGCCGGCCGGACGACCTCGGGACCGCGGCCACCGCCTCGTTCATCCCGCTCATCAGCAGCAGTTGGGGAGCAAACTTCAGCTGGCTGGGTGCGGGCCCCTTCCCCGTGGCCGAACGCGACAAACTGCGCTCGCTCGTCGCCACGGCCCACCGAAGCGGCCAACGCGTCCGCTTCTGGGCCACGCCCGACGTCGCGGGGCCGGAGCGGGACGCCATATGGACCGAGCTGCTGGCTGCCGGGGTCGACCACCTCAACACCGACGACCTGGCAGGACTCGAACACTTCCTCCGCATGCATGACAGCGACGCCAAGACCGAGGCCGCTCACCTCGACGGCTGACCGGACGCGGACGCACCGTCCGGAATGTGACAGCCAGGCAACACCCATATGGCGGACATGCCAGTCCGCCGGATGGCCTCTCCGCTACGCCACACTGGCGGCCGAATGCCGCATTCCGGCGCGGCGGAGGAGGTTGGCCATGGCCATTTCGATCTCACTGGTGGTGTTTCTGCTGATCCTTGCGGTGATCTTTCTCCGCAACGGGGGGCTGAAGATCTCGCATGCGCTGGTCTGCGCCATGCTCGGGTTCTTCCTCGCGGGTACGAGCATGGCGCCGACCATTCAGGACGGCCTGACGGCCACGGCCGATGTCGTGAGCAGCCTCAAGCCCTGACTTCGGCGGCCCGTCCGGTGGCCGGGGCCCGGAGGGCGTGGTCACCGGACATCGCATGCGGTGCCGCCGCTCACCCGGTGGCGCGCACCTGCCTAGAGCGCAGCCGTTCGATGAGCAGGCGGTCGACGTCGGCGGCGCGATCCTGCTGGATCCAGTGCCCGCACCCCTGCTGGATGTGGGAGGAGACCAGGCCGGGAAGCCGCGAAAGGGTCGGTGGGCGGCATCTGATTCTCCTCGCGCAGGTGACCGGCTGCCGTGCAGTGGCCGTCGAAGCGGGTCACCCGGCCGGGAGCGCCTCGCCTGCAGGCGTGCTCGTGCCCCGCCTCGAGCAAGGCGACGGTGAAGACCGTGCCACCACTGCCCGCACCCACCGGCACCGGTCCGCTCCGAGAGGCATCGGAGCGGACCGTCTGACGCCTACTGCTTCCAGCTCGGGGGCTGGGCGGGGTCGAGTGTCCGCCACTGGGCCAGGACCTTGGGGTCCTGTGCGTCGAGCCAGTCGGTCAGTTCACGGAAGGACACGCAGCGCACCTCCTTGCGCGGGCATACCTCTCGCATCGTCTCCTCTACGGCATCCATGTAGATCCCGCCGTTCCAGTTCTCGAAGTGGTTGCCGATGAACAGCGGTGCGCGGTTGCCGTTGAACACCCTCTCGAATCCGGCGACATAGGCGTCCCGGGCCTCCTTGCGCCACGCTCCGTACTTCGCGGGGTCGCCCTCGGTGCTGCCCTCCGACTGGTTGTAGAGAAAGTTGAAGTCCATGGACAGCACCTGGAAGTCCTTGCCGGGGAACGGCAGCAACTGCAGCGGGAGGTTCCAGATGCCGTCCTTCTTGGACGGCCAGATCTGGAAGTCCCCCGGAGAGCTCGCGTCATAACGCCATCCGAAGGGCTTGGTAGCCGGCAGAAGGGCCTTCTGGCCCTCAAGACAGGGGGCCCGCCCACCGACAACCTCGCGGGTTGGGTCGAACGGCAGCGGGTCGAGGTCCGTGAAGCCTGTGTTCGTCTTCCAGTTCTGCACGAAGGAGTAGAACTGGTTGATCTCGCTGATCCACTCGGCTCTGCTCCAGTCCCCACCGCCCTTCTTTTCGCAGAAGTGGCCGTTGAAGTGGGATCCGATCTCATTGCCCTCCCGCCAGGCGCCGCCGAGCTGCTCCAGCGTCATGCGGATGTGCTCGCGTGTCGGGTACGAGATCGCAGCCGCTCCGCGCTTGTGCTGCGGAGGCTCGTAGAGGTTCCTCTTCTCCTTCGGCAGCAGGTAGATACCGGTGAGGAAGAACGTCATGTGAGCGTTGCTCTCCTTCGCCGCACGGCGGAAGCGCGAGAACATGCGATCGTCGCCCTCGAGCGCACCGTCCCACGAGAACACCACGAACTGCGGTGGCTTCTCACCCGGCTTGAGCCGCTCGGCCTTCAATTGGTCAGGCTGCGGACCGGTGTAGGACGTGGAACCGTCCCCCAGAATCCTGACCTTCCCGTCCCACTTCTCCTCTTCCGTCTTCTTACCGTCATTTCCGCGATGCGCACGGCCGGTGGGCTTCGGGGCGGCGACGGTGCGCGTGCCCTGCTGCGGGGTTCCATGGTCCGACGAATCGTCGGACGCCAGTGGGATGAGCGCCGCGGAACCCGACGCCACAAGACATGCCGCGAGGCCCAGGACGATACGGGGCTTCAAGCGGGCCCGTATTCGGTGAACGGCGGGCCTTTTTCTGGTATCTGTCACTTCATCATGGCTTCCGTGTAGGCGTTCCATATCTCGGCGGGGAACTTCCTGTCGGCCGCGGAGGCACCGCCGAGGCCCTTGAGCGGCAGCGGCTCGAGACTCTTCGTCAGGTCCATGCGGTACATGACAACGGCCGTTGACGTGGCTCGGTCGTATCCGACGTACCAGCGCGCGGTGTCGTCCTCGGTGGTTCCGGCCTTTGTGGCGACCGGGGAGGCGGAGGCTACGCCGCTTTCCCCGCCGGGTCGTGCGAGCGATGCGGTGACCTCGTCGGCGACGGCGGACCGCACGGCGCGCTTCGCCCGCGGCAGATCCAGCCGGACCGGCTCGCCGTTGCGCGTGACCCTGCGCACCGAGTACGGATCGGTGTGCATGCCGTGTGCCGCGAACATGCCGTACGCGTCGGCCATGCGGATGGCGCTCGGTGTGGAGTTGCCCATCGAGAACGCGGGGACGGGGAGGCCGAAGCTGGACGGGAGCAGCCCGGCTGCCTCGGCCGTACGGCGGACCTGCTTCAGCCCCGTATCCATACCGAGCTGGAGGAAGGGGGAGTTCACGGACTTCGCCATGGCGTCGTGCAGAGCGATGCGGCCGTAGGAGTGGTTGCCGTCGTTGTGGCCCTTGACCATCTTCCCGCTTCGGTCCCAGTAGGGGCCTTCGGGCGTCATGACCGGGATGTCGTCGTCACCGTCGTACACGGTCGAAGGCGTGACGGCGGTACGGGGGCCGTTGCGCTTGCGCGCGACGCCGTGCTCCAGGGCGGCGGCGTAGACGAACGGCGTGAACGCCGAACCCGCAGGAACCGTACTCGCGTTGGACTCGTTGAAGGCCTGCCGCTCGAAGTCGGGCCCGCCGTAGGCGGAGAGAATCCGGCCGTCCGGGGCAACGGATGCGGCCCCGAACCGGACATGGCGATCGGCCTTGCGCCGCTCGGGATCGAGCGTGGCGCGCGCATCCTTCACAGCCCGGGTGAGGGCGGTCATCCGCGGCTTCTCGAACGTCGTGTAGATCTGGTAGCCGCCGAGATCGAATTGTGCGTCGGAGATGTGGCCGGCACGCTTGGCGTACGTCTCGGCGAGCTGGACGAGATAACCGTCCTGCCCGCCCGCGCTGTTCGGCTTGTGAGACGGCTTCGGCTCGGGGAAGGCGGTGTACCGGGCACGCTCGGCCGGGCTCAGCTTGCCGATCTCCACCATGCGATCCAGCGTCCACTGCCACCGTTCGACGGCACGGACACGGTTGCGGGGGTTGACGGCGGGGTCGTAGAGCGAGGCCCCCTTGAGCAGGGACGCGAGGAACGCGCCCTCGCTGGCGTTGAGTTGAGTGACCTCCTTGCCGTAATAGGCCTGGGCCGCGCGCTGGAGGCCATAGGTGCCCCGGCCGAACCAGCTGGTGTTCAGATACTCCTCAAGGATCTTGTCCTTGCTCACATGGCGGTCGAGTTTGACCGCGAGCAGCATCTCGGTGAACTTGCGGGAGAAGGACTGGTCCTGCGAGAGGTAGACGTTCTTGACGTACTGCTGGGTGATGGTCGAGCCGCCCTGGGTGTCCCCCTTGCCGACCGTGCGCCACAGCGCGCGGGTGATTCCCTGTATCGATATGCCGTGATCCGAGTAGAAGTCGGCGTTCTCGGCCGCCAGTACGGCCCATCGGACATCGTCGGGAATCTTCGACAGGGGCATCTCCTGGCGGCTCACCCAGCCCGTACGGGCCATGGGTGAGCCATCGGCCCAGTAGTAGACGGTGTCCTGCTGGGTGGCAAACGCATTGAGATCCTTGGGGATGTCCGTGCGTGCGTAGGCGATGCCCACCACGGTCGCGAGCGTTGCGGCGAACATCAGTAACGAGCTCAGGGCCAGCCGCCACGAGGGCACCCACCTTCGCCACCCGCGCCGACCCGTTCGCGGGTAGTCCGGCCTGCCTGGCAGGCGCGGCCGCTTTGCTTTTTTGCGGCTTCTCGTTCCGAGCCCCGACGCGCTCCGAGCGGCATGCATCGCTCTGCTGAATATGTTGTGCTGTGTCATTCCGTCCAGCCGTGACAGGCCGGGTCGGCCGCAGACTACGACCGTGCCCGTACACATGTAGTGGTCCTTGCTCGTCCGCTGCGACACGTCATCCCGTTCCGGTGTTCCCCGGGTCCGCGGACGCCTCCCCGCACTCGGCGGGCAGCGGCGTCATTCCTCTTGGCCGATGTATGGCATGTGCACCCTCAAGTTCAAGTCAGGCCGTGCGGCTGCTGATCGGACTGAAACGCCCACAGAAGGTGGCCGTATGCTCCGCCCTCTCTGACTGCGCGACAGTAAAGGCCAAGGCATTACTCGGAGTTGCGTCGCGAATCACGTAAAGATAACGGATTAGTCATCGATTCGCATCGTCGGGGCTCCTCGCCGGGTCCGCTGGTGCGGACCGTCCCACCCTTCCAGTGCGGTGGGACGCGCAGCGGGTTGCAGCAGAAGACAAAAAAGGGGTGGTGCGGGCCCTGGCCCGTACCGCCCCTTCCGGTGCGCTTGCTGTCGCCCGTCGGTCCGATGACCTGCTGCATCACCCATCAGCCGAAATCTCGGGTCATCACGCCTCTGCATCAAGAGCCGACAACGGCGTAACGGGCTGCCAGGGCGACCGTGCCCTGCGGATCGGGCTGCCCCAGGTGGAAGCGCGGCTGGTCCGGGAACGGGCGGGGCTCGCGACAGGGTTCCCCTGAGTGGTCGCCGATGCGTTCGCTTTCGGGTGACTTCGCGGCCGTTTGCCGGTGATGACACGTCAGTCATGCCTGACCATCGGATGATCCGAATCTGCCCGGACCGGGACGGATCAGGGCGTTGGGAGATCGTTGTGCACATCCTGCTCGTGGCGAGCGCGTTCAACAGCCTCACTCAGCGTGTTCACGCCGAACTGAGGGACCGCGGCCACGCCGTAGCGGTGGAACTCGCACCGCGGGACAGCTCCGCGCGCGACGCGTCGCTGCGGCGGGCCGTGCGCGAGTTCGTACCCGACCTCATCCTGGCCCCGATGCTGAAGACCGCCATCCCCCGGGACGTGTGGACGGCGCACACCTGCCTGGTCGTCCACCCGGGCCCCCCGGGCGATCGCGGGCCCTCCTCGCTCGACTGGGCCATCCACGAGGGTGCGGACACATGGGGTGTGACGGTCCTGCAGGCCGACGAGGAGATGGATGCCGGGGACATCTGGGCCTCGGCCACCTTCCCGGTGCCCCCGGTGGGCAAGAGCGATTTGTACCGCAACGAAGTGTCCGACGCCGCGCTGCGGGCCGTGCATCTCGCCGTCGAGCGCTTTGCGTCCGGTACGTACGTTCCGCGTCCGCAGTCCGGCGGGGATGCGGAGTTGCGCATCCGTACGCGGCCGTTCCTCCGTCAGGAGCACCGTCGCATCGACTGGGAGGCGGACTCCACGGAAGCGGTCCTGCGCAAGCTGCGTGCCGCCGACTCCTGCCCCGGCGTACGCGACGAACTGCTCGGGGCCGAGTGGTTTCTGCACGGCGGGCACCCGGAGCGCGAACTGCGCGGCAGGCCGGGCGAGCTGGTGGCCGTGCGGTCAGGGGCCGTCTGCCGGGCGACGACCGATGGTGCGGTGTGGATCCCCGAGCTTCGTCCCCGCCGCAGTCCGGGAGGGCCCGCCACGTTCAAACTGCCCGCTGTGACGGCACTGGCCGGGCGTCTGCCCGCACTGCCGGAGCATCCCACGCCGCCGTACGAGGAAGGGCGCCGGCGTAGGTGGAGCGACATCGACTACCGGGAGGAGGGTGGGGCCGGAATCCTTTCGTTCTCCTTCCCCGGCGGTGCGATGAGCACGAGCCATTGCCGACGTCTGCACGAGGCCTACCGGCTCGCCTGCCGGCGCCCCACCTCGGTACTGGTCCTGGGCGGAAGCCGGGACTTCTTCTCCAACGGCATCCATCTCAATGTCATCGAGGCCGCCGCCGATCCCGGCAAGGAGTCCTGGGCCAACATCAACGCCATGGACGACCTCGTGGAGGCCGTGCTGACCACCACCGACCGGCTGGTCGTCTCCGCCATGGGCGGCAACGCGGCCGCGGGCGGGGTGATGCTCGCCCTGGCCGCGGACGAGGTCTGGTGCAGGTCGGGGGCGGTGCTGAACCCGCACTACCGCCTGATGGGGCTGTACGGCTCCGAGTACTGGACGTACACGCTGCCGCGCCGGGTGGGGGCCGCCGCAGCGCAGCGCCTCACCGACAAGGCGCTGCCGGTGAGCGCCGAGGCGGCTGTGCGGCTCGGTCTGGCCGACCGGAGGGTCGACTGCGATGCGCAGTCGTTCATGGGCGAGGTCGTCCGGCTGGCGGCCCATCTCGCCGCGTCACCCGCGGCGCGGTCGCGGATCGCCGCGAAGAAGACCGGACGGGAACGGGACGAGGCCCACAGGCCCCTGGCCGACTACCGGCAGAAGGAGCTCACCGAGATGCGGCGGACCTTCTTCGATCCACGGTCGTCCTACCACGCACTGCGGCGCGCGTTCGTGCTCAAGGATCCCCCGCCGGGCCGGCCGCAGCACCTCGTTCCGGCCTCCACGGGCCGAACTGCGGGGGAGCAGTGGCCCGGTCGGAAGTCCGACGTCACTGGACTGGCGGCGCACCGCGCGGTATCCGCACCGAGCGCTTGATACCAAGAACAGTGAGGGTCGATATATCGGCCTTCGTGTGTCTCTTTCCAGGGAGGCATCCTCATGGATGCAGCAACGTCGAACACCGTGGACGCACCCGCTGCGGACACCGGAGAAGAGTCCCCGATCCATATCCTCTGGATCAACGCGGGGCTGAGTTGTGACGGCGACTCGGTGGCACTGACCGCCGCGATGCAGCCGAGCATCGAAGAGATCGTGACCGGTGCGCTGCCAGGTCTGCCCAAGATCGAGGTCCACTGGCCGCTGATCGACTTCGAATCCGGTCCCGTGGGTGGCGCGGACACGTTCATCGAATGGTTCTTCAAGGGCGAGCGCGGCGAGATCGATCCCTTCGTCCTGGTCATCGAGGGTTCCATCCCGAACGAGACGATCAAGCCGGAGGGGTACTGGTGCGGCTTCGGTGACAACCCGGAGACCGGCCAGCCGGTCACCACCAGCGAATGGATCGACCGGCTGGCGCCCAAGGCCCTGGCCGTCGTCGCCATCGGGACCTGCGCCACGTACGGCGGCATCCACGCGATGGCGGGTAACCCGACCGGCGCCATGGGTCTGCCCGACTACCTCGGCTGGGACTGGAAGTCGAAGGCCGGTATCCCGATCGTGTGCGTGCCGGGGTGCCCGATCCAGCCGGACAACTTCTCCGAGACCCTGACGTATCTGCTGTACCAGGCGGCGGGATCCGCTCCGATGATCCCGCTGGACGACAAGCTCCGTCCGGCCTGGCTGTTCGGCGCCACCGTGCACGAGGGGTGCGACCGGGCCGGCTACTACGAACAGGGTGAGTTCGCCCAGACCTACGACTCGCCCAAGTGCCTGGTCAAGATCGGCTGCTGGGGCCCCGTCGTCAAGTGCAACGTACCCAAACGCGGCTGGATGAACGGGATCGGAGGCTGCCCGAACGTCGGCGGCATCTGTATTGCCTGCACCATGCCGGGCTTCCCCGACAAGTTCATGCCGTTCATGGACGAACCGCCGGGCGCCAAGGTCTCCAGCCGCGCCAGCGGTGCGTACGGGGCGGTCGTCCGCAGGCTCCGGGCGATCACGGCGAAGACCGTGGACAAGGAGCCGAGATGGCGGCACAAGAGGGACCGGCTGACCACCGGCTACCGGCCCCCGTGGTAACCACGCCCAGGACACCGAGCGCACTCCACACCTTCCGGTGACGATCTCACCTCACGCTTCTCAGAAGGGCTACGGCACATACGATGGCACCGACAACGAAGGCCGCAGGCGACGGCAGCGGGCTGGTGGAAATGGCCTGGGATCCGATCACCCGGATCGTGGGCAGTCTCGGTATCCACACGAAGATCGACTTCAAGCAGAAGCGCGTCGCGGAGTGCTACAGCACTTCGTCGGTCTTCCGCGGCTACAGCGTCTTCATGCGGGGCAAGGACCCCCGGGACGCGCACTTCATCACCAGTCGCATCTGCGGGATCTGCGGCGACAACCACGCCACGTGTTCCGTCTACACGCAGAACATGGCGTACGGCGTGAAGCCGCCGCACCTCGGCGAGTGGATCATCAACCTCGGCGAGTCCGCGGAGTACATGTTCGACCACAACATCTTCCAGGAGAACCTGGTCGGGGTGGACTACTGCGAAAAGATGGTCCGCGAGACCAACCCCGGTGTCCTGGAACTTGCCGAGCGCACCGAAGCGCCGCACGCCGGGGAGCACGGATACCGGACGATCGCAGACATCATGCGGTCGCTCAACCCCATCGAGGGCGAGTTCTACCGCGAGGCCCTCCAGGTCAGCCGTTACACCCGGGAGATGTTCTGCCTGATGGAGGGACGCCATGTGCACCCCTCCACGCTCTACCCGGGCGGTGTGGGCACGGTCGCCTCCGTCCAGCTCTTCACCGACTACCTCAGCCGCCTCATGCGCTACGTCGAGTTCATGAAGCGGGTCGTGCCCCTGCATGACGACCTGTTCGACTTCTTCTACGAGGCCCTGCCCGGGTACGAAGAGGTCGGTCGCCGGCGCGTGCTGCTCGGCTGCTGGGGAGCGCTCAACGACCCGGAGTACTGCGACTTCACGTACGCCAACATGAGCGACTGGGGACGGAAGATGTTCGTCACCCCCGGTGTGATCGTGGACGGCAAGCTGGTCACCAACGACCTCACCCAGATCAACCTCGGCATCCGGATCCTGCTGGGCAGTTCGTACTACGACGACTGGCAGGGCAAGGAACAGTTCGTCACCCACGACCCGCTCGGCAACCCGATCGACCCCCGCCACCCGTGGAACCAGCACACGATCCCCGCGCCGCAGAAGCGGAACTTCGACGACAAGTACAGCTGGGTGATGTCACCGCGCTGGTTCGACGGCAAGGACCACCTGGCCCTGGACACCGGCGGCGGTCCCCTCGCCCGCCTCTGGTCCACCGCGCTGTCCGGGCTCGTCGACGTCGGCTACGTCAAGGCCACCGGCCACAGCGTCGTCATCAACCTGCCGCGCACGATCACCAAGCCCGAGACCACCTTCGAGTGGAAGATCCCGCAGTGGAGCAACGCGCTGGAGCGCAATCGCGCCCGCACCTACTTCCAGGCGTACGCGGCCGCGATCGCGCTGCACTGCGCCGAGAAGGGGCTTGAGGAGGTCCGCGCCGGACGTACGCAGACCTGGGAGAAGTTCGACGTCCCGGACGAGAGCATCGGCGTTGGATTCACCGAGGCCGTACGCGGCGTGCTGTCGCACCACATGGTGATCAGGGACGGCAAGATCGCCAACTACCACCCCTACCCTCCGACGCCGTGGAACGCCAGCACCAGGGACACCTACGGAACTCCCGGGCCCTACGAGGACGCGGTGCAGAACACACCGATCTTCGAGGAGAACCCGCCGGAGAACTTCAAGGGAATCGACATCATGCGCACCGTACGCAGCTTCGACCCCTGCCTCCCGTGCGGCGTCCACATGTACGTCGGTGGGGGAAAGACTGTGCAGAAGATGCACGTGCCGACCGGGCTGAGCGGACTGGGCGGATGAGCGCGGCCACAGGCACCTCCGGCGCGGAGCAGGCCGGACGGCGCATCGACGAGGTTCTTGAGCAACTGACGGCCACCGGTGACCGGCAGGCCGCGGCGGCGGCCGAGGAACTGGTGCGGGTCCTGATGGACTTCTACGGCGCCGGCCTGGCCCGGATCCTCGACGGGCTCCGAGCCGCACCGGGCCGCGAGACCGGTGACGCCCTGGACGGGCTCCTGGGCGACGACCTCGTGTCGAGCCTGCTGGTCCTGCACGACCTGCACCCCGAGGACACCGGAACGCGGATCGGGCGGGCCCTCGCAGCCGTCCGTGATCCCGTCGAGATGGTGACCTTCGACGAGAGCACGGGCACCCTGCGCCTGCGGACCGCCGGCACGGGCGGCTGCGGCTGCTCCGGCGCGTCGGCGGTTCAGCAGTCCGTCGAGGACTCCCTGGCCTGCTTCGCACCGGAGGTGACCGCGGTGGAGATGGAACCGGTCTCCGCCGCTCAGGAACCGACACTCCTCCAGATCGGAACCCGTCCGCCCCAGGCCGCGGCAACCGCCCGTCCGGCCCCGGTCAGGACGCCATGAGCGCGCCCATGACGTGGGCCGGACGGCCCACGCCCACCTCGGGCGTGCACACGCTGCGGCGGTTCGCGGCACCGCGTGAACCCCGGCAGGAGCGGTGCGAACTCTGCGGCGTACCGGTGACCGAGGGGAACCACCGGCATCTGGTGGACACCGAGCAACGTTCCCTGGCGTGCGCCTGCACCCCGTGCGCCCAACTGTTCGCGCGGACCGGCGCTGCCCACGGCCGGTTCCTGAGCGTCCCGGACCGCTACCTGGTCGACCACGACCACCATCTCGACGACCGGGCATGGGAACTCCTGCAGATCCCGGTCAGCGTCGCCTTCTTCTTCCGCAACGCCGCACTGGACCGGCTGGTGGCGCTCTACCCGAGCCCTGCCGGAGCCACCGAGAGCGAACTCGACCCGTCGACCTGGCAGACGGTGCTCGGCGGCAGCCGTCTCTCCGAACTTCTCGAACCCGACGTGGAAGCACTGCTGCTGCGTCGCTCCGAGGGCCGGGCCGAGTGCTATCTGGTCCCGATCGACATCTGCTACGAGCTGGTGGGACGCATGCGGCTGCTGTGGCAGGGCTTCGACGGCGGAGCCGAGGCCCGCGCCGACCTACGAGCCTTCTTCGAACACATCGAACACCGCGCCCGGCCGGCAGAGGGGGAGCGACGGCCATGACGGACTTCACCTTCACCTGTACCGGCGTACGCGCCGACCCGTACGCAGCCGGTCCCACCCTCGTCTTCCGGCTCCGCATCACCGCGTCCGAAGAAGCGCGGGTGCACGCACTCGCGCTGCGCTGCCAGATCCGCATCGAGCCGGCCCGGCGCGGCTACGAACGCACCGAGGCGGACGGGCTGACAGACCTCTTCGGAGAGCGCTCACGCTGGGGCAACACGCTCCAGCCCGTTCAGTTCGCCCAGGTCCAGGTCATGGTTCCCGCGTTCACCGGGGTGACCGAGACGGATGTCGTCGTGCCCTGCACGTATGACCTGGACATCGCCGCGACGCGGTACCTGAACGCGCTGACGGATGGTGAGGTGCCGCTCCTCATGCTCTTCTCCGGTACGGCTTTCACCGGTTCCGGCGGCTTCCGGGTCGAGCCGGTGCCCTGGGACCTGGAGGCGCCCTTGCGGATGCCGGTGGCGACGTGGAAGGAGATGGTCGATCAGCACTTCCCCGGGTGCGGCTGGATCCGTCTTCCTCGCGACACCATGAGCGCGCTGCTCGATTTCCGCTCCCGGCAGGCACTGCCGTCCTGGGACGCGACCGTCCGGGCGCTTCTCGACGCGGCCGGCACCATCGCCCTCCGGCCGCCGCACCGAGGACCCGCCGACGCCGGGCTGGCCGGGCTCGCCGAGAGGACGGCGCAATGACCGCATCCGCGCTCACCCCCGCGCGGGAATCCCGTTTCGCCCCGGCCCGGGGCGTGGCCGACGCCGTCCTTTTCGAGGGCTACGTCCTGTACCCGTACCGAGCGTCGGCGGCCAAGAACCGGCTCCGCTGGCAGTTCGGGGTGCTCGTACCACCGGCCTGGGCGACAGCCGCCGACGAGCACGACTTCCAGCACACCGAGTGTCTGATGGAACCGAGGGCCGACGCGACTCTGGCGGCCGAGGTGCGGTTCCTGCACGCTCAACGGCGCACCGTGCAGCAGATCCGCGACGACGGCACCTTCGAAACGGTTCCCGAACTCCACCTCACCGACCGGGTCCTGGTCCCCTGGGACGAGGGCGCGGAGGAACGGGTCGAAGCGCTCGCCACCGTGGGAGAGCTCGCCGGCGACGGTGTGGTCGTCCCCTTCACGCGCCCGGCACGCGAGGAGACCGAAACCATCCGTGACGAGGACGGCCGGATCGTGGGCCGCCTGGTGCGCCGCTGCGAGGAGATCAGCGGCGCGGTAAGGCTGTCCGCTGCCGAACTCGACGGCCCCTACCGGGCGATGCGACTGACGGCCGTCGTGGAGAACACCAGCCCATGGACGCCGGACGCCGGTGACGCCGACCGCGACGCCGTTCTGCCCAGGTCGCTGGTGGCCGCCCACCTTCTCCTGGGACTCAGTGCAGGATCGTTCCTGTCCATGACGGACCCTCCAGAGTGGGCCAAGGGAGCGGTCGCGGGCTGCCGGAATCTGCACACCTGGCCTGTACTGGCGGGTGAGCCGGGCCGCGCGGACGTGGTGCTCTCGTCCCCGATCATCCTCGAGGACCACCCGGCCATCGCCCCGGAGAGTCCCGGAGCGCTGTACGACTCCACGGAGATCGACGAGATCCTCGCGCTGCGCACGGCGGCCCTGACGGACCAGGAGAAGCGCGAGGCACGGGGGACGGACGACCGGGCGGCCGCCGTGATCGACCTGGCCGACTCGATGCCCCCCGAGGTTCTGGAGCGGCTGCACGGCGCGGTGCGGGCCCTGCGGGAGGTCACCGAGCCGGGCGCGCCCGCAGCGGCTCCGCCGGACGGATTTCCGCATGTGCCGGATGGATCCGGCGCGTACGACCTGATCCGGCCGGAGCAACCGTGGTGGGACCCGGCCGGCGATACCGGGGCCGACCCGGCGCGCGACCGGGTCCTGGTGGACGGCCGGTCGGTTGGCGTGGGCAGCCGCGTACTGCTGCGGCCGGGCCTGCGCCGCACCGACGCCCAGGACCTCTTTCTGCAGGGCCGCAGCGCACTGGTCGAAGCAGTACTCCGCGACGTGGACGGAGGAGTGCACCTCGCGGTCACCGTGGAAGGAGATCCGGGTGCGGACATCCGGCGTGAACAGGGGCGATTCCTCTACTTCCAGCCCGACGAGGTCGCGCCTGCGGAGGACGCGTGACACCGCCCTCGGCACAGAGACCGACGACTCTGGTCGCGGGCGTCGGAAACATCTTCCTCGGCGACGACGGCTTCGGCGTCGAGACCGTACGACGACTGGCATCAGACCCCCTGCCCGGCCATGTCGAAGCGGTGGACATCGGGGTGCGCGGAGTCCACCTCGCGTACCAGCTCCTCGACGGATACGACACGCTGGTCCTGATCGATGCCACCCAACGTGGCGGCGATCCCGGAACGTTGTATCTGATCGAGGCCGACCGGCCCGGCCGGATCGAGCCGCAGGAAGCTCTGCTCGACGGCCACCGCATGTCCCCCGACGCGGTCCTGACCTTGCTGGCGACCCTGTGCGCCGGGACGGGCTGCATTCCCCCGAGACGCACGCTGGTCGTCGGTTGCGAACCCGCCTGCGTCGACGAGGGCATCGGCCTCAGCGGTCCCGTGGCCGCTGCCGTACCGGAGGCCGTGAACATGATCCTGCGCCTTGTGCGGGACGACGAACGGACCGCGCCCACCGAACGGTCGGTGGCCGGTCCGGCCAATAGCTGAGGAGACGAACACCGTCATGAAGAAGATCATCATCGGCGGCGCGGCCGCCGCCGTCATCGCCGCACTTGTGGTGCAGGCACTGCCCGATCTCAGGCGCTACTTCCGCATCCGGAGCATGTGACAGCTCCGGATCCGTCGAGGCCCCGGGCTGCACCGAATGGCGTACGTACCGTGCGGCATCGGCGAGGCAGCCCGGCTGCGGCCGCGACCCCCCGGTGTAATGACGCGGGCAGGACGGAGACCCATGCACGAGATGTCCATCGCCATGGCCGTCGTCGGCCAGGTGGAAGAAGCAGCCCGGGCAGGCAGTGCCACAGCTGCCACGTCCGTCCGGCTCCAGATCGGCGAGCTGGCCGGAGTGGTCCCCGACGCACTGTCCTTCTGCTTCGAACTGGCCTGCGCCGGGACCGTGCTGGAAGGCGCGGAGCTGGTTATCGACTCCGTACGGGCGAGAGCGCGCTGCGCGCCCTGTGCGGACGAATGGGCGGTCGGCATGCCACCGCAGCTGTGCTGCCCCCTGTGCGGCGAGGCGACTGCGGAGCTGCTCTCGGGCCGCGAACTGCAGATCGCCGATGTCCACTGGGACGACGGCCCCGCGCACGAACGTACCCGTGAACCGATGTCCGAGGAGTGCTGAACCATGTGCCGTGTGGTCGATCTGCAGCAGGCGGTACTCGCGAAGAACGACACGACAGCGCACCACCTGCGCACCGAACTTGCCGCCCGCGGCACCGCGGTCGTCAATCTGCTCTCCAGCCCGGGCAGCGGGAAGACGGCACTGCTCGAACGCGAACTGGTCCTGGCCCGTGAGACGGGTGTCCCCGTCGCGGCCCTGACCGCCGACCTGGCCACCGAGAACGACGCCACGCGCCTGGCCCGCTCCGGCGCCCCGGTCAAGCAGGTGCTCACTGATGGACTCTGCCACCTGGAGGCCCGGATGCTGGGCGGGCACCTCGACGGGTGGCTGCCCGACGACACCCGCCTCCTCTTCGTGGAGAACGTCGGCAACCTGGTCTGCCCGGCCTCGTACGATCTCGGCGAAACGCTGAGGGTCGTCCTCGCCTCGGTCACCGAGGGCGAGGACAAACCGCTGAAGTACCCCACCGCCTTCGGGCTGGCGCACCTGGTCCTCGTCACCAAGACGGACATCGCCGAGGCCGTGGAGTTCGACGAGGACGCATTCCGCGCCCATGTCGCACAGGTCAATCCCGGTGTGGAGGTGCTCCTCACCTCCGCCCGGCGCGGGGACGGCGTCGGGGCGCTCCTCGACCGGGCGCTGGACGCCGCGAACGGCGCCCCGGTCCACCGGCCCGTCATGGCCCAGCACCACCCCTCCACCCACACCCACACCCACACGCACGCGGAGCACGGCGCGGACGCTCACGGCCGGCCCCACACGCCTGCCGGCCGAGGCGAGCCGGACGCCGTGACGGATGCGCCCGGCGCCGTGGCGCGGACCCGCGCGTGACGACGCCACGCTCCGGCCCGGCCAGGGGTGAGCCGACGCAGCGCCGCCGGGTCACCGTCCGGGGCGTCGTCCAAGGCGTCGGGTTCCGGCCCTACCTGTACACGCGCGCCGTCGCGATGGGCCTGGTGGGACACGTCACCAACACCCCCGAGGGCGTTGTCGCGGAGGTCGAGGGAACACCGGCCGCCGTGGCCCTGTTCTGTGAAGGGATCGCGGCGGACGCGCCGCCCATGGCCGTTCTCGATTCCGTCGAGCACAGGGAAGTCCCCACCACGGGCGGCACCGCTTTCACCATCGTCGCCTCCCGGACCGGCGGACCCTCCCGCACGCTGGTCTCCCCGGACGTGGCCACCTGTGCCGACTGCCTCGCCGAACTGGCCGACCCCGCGGACCGGCGCCACCGGCACCCTTTCATCACCTGCACCAACTGCGGGCCGCGGTTCACCATCGTCACGGGTCTGCCGTACGACCGCGCACACACCACCATGGCCCGCTTCCCCATGTGCCCCGACTGCGCCCGCGAGTACGCGGACCCCGCAGACCGCCGCTTCCATGCCCAGCCGGTCGCCTGCCACCGATGCGGGCCGCGGCTCGATCTGCTGGTGCCACACCCCGATCCGGACCGGCCCCCACGGCGCGTGTGCGCGACTGATCCGGTCGCCGAGGCCCGCAGACTCCTGTCCGGCGGCGCGACCCTCGCCGTCAAGGGCCTCGGTGGCTACCACCTCGCCTGCGACGCGACCAACCCCCGGGCCGTCGCCGCACTCCGGCGCCGCAAGGCCCGTGGAGACAAGCCGTTCGCCCTGATGGCCCGGGACATCGATGACATCGAACATCTCGTCCATGCCGGTGCCGAGGAGCGGGCCCTGCTCACCGGCACCGTACGGCCGATCGTTCTGCTGAGGCGCCGCAGCCGCGCCGTCCCCGGACCGGGCGCCCCGGCGCCGTTGGACGAGGTCGCCCCGGGCAGCCCCGACCTCGGGGTGATGCTTGCCTACACCCCCCTGCATCACCTGCTCCTCGGCCTGCCCGGCGACCCGGCCGGGCCGCGTCTTCTCGTCATGACCAGCGGCAACGTGGCCGGGGAGCCGATCGTCACCGACGACGCCGAAGCGCTGGACCGGCTGGCAGGCCTGGCCGACGCCTGGCTGACCCACGACCGCGCGATCCACGTACCGTGCGACGACTCGGTCGTACGCGTCTGTGACAGGGAACGGCTGACCGTACGCCGTTCACGCGGATACGCTCCCCGGCCCGTCGAACTGCCTTTCCCGGTACCGGCGATCCTCGCCGCGGGGGGCGACCTGAAGAACACCCTGTGCCTGGCGGAGGGGCGCAGAGCCTGGCTCTCCGCCCATATCGGAGACATGGACGACCTCGCCACACAAGACGCTTTCGAGCACGCCGGACAGCAGCTGGAGACCATCACCGGGGTGCGACCCGAGGTACTGGCCGTCGACAAGCATCCCGGCTACCGCTCGGGGCGGTTGACCGGCCGTCTGGCCGGTGAGCGGCCCGTTGTACCCGTGCAGCACCATCACGCACACATCGCCTCCGCCATGGCCGAACACGGACTTGACGGCAGCCGCCGGGTGATCGGCGTCGCGTTCGACGGCACCGGCTACGGTGACGACGGAGCAGTGTGGGGCGGAGAGATCCTGCTGGCGGACTACGACGGATACCACCGGTTCGGGCATCTCGCGTATGTCCCCCTGCCGGGCGGTGACGCCACCGTACGGCGTCCCTACCGCATGGCCCTGGCACATCTGCACGCGGCAGGAATCGGCTGGGCGCCGGACCTGCCGTGCGCGGCGGCCTGCTCTCCCGGCGAACAGGGCGTGCTGGCCCGTCAGATGGAGCGCAATCTCAATTGCGTCCCCACCTCCAGTATGGGCCGGCTGTTCGACGCCGTCTCCTCCCTCACGGGCATCTGCCACCGGGCCGGATACGAGGCCCAGGCCGCCATCGCACTCGAAACCGCCGCCCTCGGGACAGCTGAGGACGACTGTCACGGATACGACTTCGCCCTGCGCCCTCCCGCACCGGACAGCGGGAGCGCACTGATCGCCGACCCTGCCCCCGTGCTGTCGGCGGTGGTCGACGATGTGCGCGCGGGTACCGCGCCGGGAGTCGTCGCGGCACGCTTTCATGAGGCGGTCGCCGCCCTTGTCCGCAGAACCTGCGTCCTGGCGCGTGAGCAGTACGGCCTGGACACCGTGGCCCTGACGGGCGGAGTGTTCGCCAACGCCCGGCTCTCCTCGGCCTGCGCCCGGATACTTCGCGGACACCACTTCACAGTGCTTCGGCACCACCGGATCCCCCCGAACGACGGAGGGCTGGCACTGGGGCAGGTGATGGTCGCTGCCCGGAGCCGTTCCGTACCCACGCTCCAGGGCCGCATCGGCGTGGCCCGGAGGAGCGCAGCCACCCACTGACGGCGTGTCCCGGCACGACCGGGCAGGCGGATCAACCACAGCAAGGAGAAGCCATGTGCCTGGCGGTGCCCGGCAGAGTACTGGAAATCGAGGAACGGGACGGCACACGCATGGCCACCGTCGATTTCGGCGGAGTGGTCAAGGAAGCGTGTCTGGAGTACCTGCCGGACCTTCAGGTCGGCGAGTACGCCATCGTCCACGTGGGGTTCGCCCTGCAGAAACTGGACGAGGAGTCGGCTCGGCAGACACTGGAGCTTTTTGCCCAACTCGGCATGCTTCAGGAAGAGTTCGGTGACCCGTGGGAAATGGCGGCAGAGGCGGGCGGGCTGCCGCTGCCCGGTGCCGGTGGAGCGGTCCAGGAGGCGCAGCAGTGAAGTACATCGACGAATTCCAGGACCCCGCACTGGCCCGGCGGCTGCTCGACGAGATCCGCTCCACCGTGACCAGGCCGTGGGCGCTGATGGAGGTCTGCGGCGGGCAGACCCACACCATCATCCGGCACGGCATCGACCAACTGCTGCCGGACCAGGTGGAACTGATCCACGGGCCGGGCTGCCCGGTGTGCGTCACCCCTCTGGAAGTCATCGACAAGGCGTTGGCGATCGCCTCCCGCCCGGAGGTGATCTTCTGCTCCTTCGGTGACATGCTCCGGGTTCCTGGCACCGGCCGGGACCTGTTCACAGTCCGCAGCGAGGGCGGCGACGTACGGGTCGTGTATTCCCCGCTCGACGCGTTGGAGATTGCCCGGCAGAACCCGGACCGGGAGGTCGTGTTCTTCGGAATCGGCTTCGAAACCACCGCACCGCCCAACGCGATGACGGTCTACCAGGCACGCAGGCTCGGCATCCGCAACTTCAGTCTGCTGGTGTCCCATGTCCGGGTGCCACCCGCGATCGAAGCGATCATGCAGTCGCCGAGCTGCCGGGTTCAGGCGTTCCTCGCCGCAGGACATGTGTGCAGCGTCATGGGCGTGGGCGAGTATCCCCAACTGGCCGAACGGTTCGGCGTCCCGATCGTGGTGACGGGATTCGAACCGCTGGACATCCTGGAAGGCGTGCGCCGTACAGTGGCCCAGCTGGAACGCGGTGAACACACGGTGGACAACGCCTACCCGCGCGCAGTGCGCCCAGAGGGAAACCCCGCCGCTCTGGCCATGCTGGAGGACGTCTTCGAGGTGACCGACCGGGCCTGGCGCGGCATCGGCGTCATCCCCGGCAGCGGCTGGCGGCTCTCGCCGCGCTATCGGGACTACGACGCGGAATACCGCTTCTCCGTGACCGGCATCGATACCCGTGAACCCGCTCAGTGCCGCAGCGGAGAAGTCCTGCAGGGCCTGCTGAAACCCCATGAATGCGAGGCATTCGGCACCACCTGCACCCCTCGCACCCCACTCGGAGCCACCATGGTCTCCAGCGAGGGCGCCTGCGCCGCGTACTACCTCTACCGGCGGCTGGACATGAAGAAGACCGCACCTGTGGAGGCGAGCTCCGTTGGCTGAGACCGTCGAGACCCCCACGCGCGGTGACGTATCCGCTTCGGCAACGCCTCCCTCCGGTATCCCACCGCTCGATCCCACGGCATGGACGTGCCCGGCCCCCTTGCGCGATCACCCGCGCATCGTGATGGGCCATGGCGGTGGCGGCGCGCTCTCCGCCGAACTGGTCCAGCACATCTTCGCCCCCGCCTTCGGAGGCGAAGCGCTCGCGCAGCTGGGTGATTCGGCGACGGTGTCGCTGGGCGGCGCCCGGCTGGCCTTCTCCACCGACTCCTTCGTGGTGCGGCCACTGTTCTTCCCCGGCGGCAGCATCGGCGACCTCGCGGTCAACGGCACCGTCAACGATCTGGCCATGAGCGGTGCGCGTGCCGCCTATCTGTCCTGCGGATTCATCCTGGAGGAGGGCGTCGAGCTCTCCGCCGTCGCGCGCGTGGCCGACGCCCTGGGCGCGGCCGCGCGCACCGCGGGCGTCGAGGTGGCGACGGGGGACACCAAGGTGGTCGAGGCGGGTCACGGGGACGGCATCTTCATCAACACCGCGGGCATCGGACTCATCCCGGCCGGAGTCGATCTGCGTCCGCAGCGTGTCGTCCCGGGTGATGTCGTGATCGTCAGCGGGGCTATCGGTGTCCACGGCGTGGCGATCATGAGCGTGCGTGAGGGTCTGGAGTTCGGAGTGGAGATCGAGAGCGACTGCGCGGCCCTGGGGGGCCTCGTGGAGGCCATGCTCGCGGTCACCCCGGACCTGCACGTACTGCGCGATCCCACTCGTGGAGGGCTTGCAGCATCCCTCAACGAGATCGCGACGGCATCGGGTACCGGTGTCGTGATTCAGGAGCGACACGTCCCCGTCCCTCCGCCGGTGGCCAGTGCCTGCGCCATCCTGGGGCTCGACCCGATGTACGTCGCCAACGAGGGGAAGCTGGTGGCGTTCGTACCGCGTGAACACGCCGACGCGGTCCTGGACGCGATGCGTGCGCACCCCCTGGGCCGGGACGCGGCAGTGATCGGGCAGGCGGTGGACGCCCACCCGGGCATGGTGGTGGCCCGCACCGGGCTCGGCGGTACGCGGGTGGTCGACCTGCCGGTCGGGGAGCAGCTGCCACGGATCTGCTGAGGGTCCGGCTCACTGCACCGGCTGGCCGCAGCCACCACGTAGGCCCGTCCGTACGACGACAGAACCGCCCCGCCCGTGTCCCCACGTGGGCGGGG
Organism: Streptomyces sp. NPDC002958; assembly: GCF_055563255.1. Classification (NCBI taxonomy): domain Bacteria; kingdom Bacillati; phylum Actinomycetota; class Actinomycetes; order Kitasatosporales; family Streptomycetaceae; genus Streptomyces; species Streptomyces sp. NPDC002958. The sequence goes on from NZ_JBVHDS010000017.1 coordinate 70,529, forward strand.
CGGTTCCCGCTACAACGAACCGGCCATTTCGAGTTGCCCGCCGAACCCCGTGCGCGGCGGACCGCCGAGACGGACATCCGTCAGCGCTGGGGCCGGCAGCAGGAAAGCGAAGGGGTGCGGGAAGCCGTCAAGCATGGTTCTGGCCAAGAGCGACAGGTGCTCGTGGCAGTGGCGTGGTGACAGCGGCGCTGAATGCCTAGGGTCTGAGTGCGCGCAGCGGGGCAGACCGGTCGAACCATGGAAAAGGTCAAAGACGCATCGCACAGGGGGAAGCAGTGCCGCGTGTCAAACCCGTCCTGGCACGGGCCCTCCGTAAGACTCCCTTACTCCACCTGGACGCCGCCCACCGGGGCCGGGTGCGGCGTCTGGGACTGAAACTCGAGGAACACGGCCCCACCGGATCGGTGAAGGACCGCAGCGCCGTGGGGCTGTTACAGGCGCTGGACGACGAACGACCGCTCAGACCGGGCACGGTGGTGGTGGAATCCACCTCCGGCAATCTCGGTCTGGCCCTGGCCCGGCTGCTGCCCGCCATCGACTGCACCCTTCTCGCGGTGGTCGATCTCAAGACCCCGCACGCCACCCGCAGTATGCTCACCGACCGCGGCGCCCGGGTCATCGTCGTCGACGAGCCGGACGGCCAGGGCGGCTACCTGCTGAGCCGGCTGCGCACGGTGCGGGAGCTGTGCGCCCACAACCCTGCGTACCGCTGGCCCAACCAGTACGAGAACTGGGCCTCGCCCGACATCCACCGGCGCACCACCGGACCCGAACTCACCGAGCAGGCGGGACCGGATCTCGGCGCGGTGTATGTACCGGTTTCCACCGGCGGCACCCTCGCCGGCATCAGCGCACATCTGCGCGCGCACCGGCCCGATGTCGCCGCGGTCGCCGTGGACGTACGCGGCTCGCTCGCCGTTGCCGGCAGTGCCGGACGCCGGTTGCTGCCGGGCATCGGAGCCAGTCGGCCGTCGGCCTTCCTGGAAGGGCCGCACAGCTACGACCGTGCCGTGCACGTCGACGACATCGAGGCGATCGCCGTCTGCCGGATCCTCGCCGAGGACGTGGGACTCGTACTCGGGGGTTCCAGCGGCTGTGCCGTACGCGCGCTCCTGACCGACCAGGAGAACGGCTACATGGACGGCCGGCTCGCGGTCTGCCTGGCCGCCGACGGGGGCGGCAAATACCGCGACACGCTCTACTGCGACGACTGGGCGACCGAGCAGGGCGTCGTCAAGGAGATCACCGCCGCCGTGGAACAACTGCGCCGCGAAGGCCTCTTCTTCGACCGAAAGCACCAGGAGCACTGACCATGAGCGCGAGCACCACCCTTGACGGGCGGCGGACGAACCCCGACTACCGGCAGTTCCTGCCGATGGTGCAGGGTGCCACGCTGATCGAGTGGACCGGCACGGGACTGTTCCTCGCCGTCTCGACCATCTACTTCGTCAAGGTCGCTCATCTCAGCACCTCCTCCGTCGGCACCGGCCTCACCATCGGCGGGGCGATCGCCATCGCCGCCGCCGTGCCCCTCGCCCGCCTGGCCGGACGCTTCGGGCCGAAGCCGGTGCTGATCGGTGTGATGCTGCTGCGCGCGCTGGCCACCGTCGGCTATCTGTGGGTGGACGGCTGGTGGAGCTTTCTCCTCGTGGTCACCGTCATCGCCGTCACCGAGCAGTCCTCGCCCCCGCTGGTGCAGTCGTACGTCGGCGCGCGAGCCCCCGAGAGCCTGCGCGCGAAGGTGATGGCCGTGCAGCGCACCGTCGTCAACCTCGGCATCAGCCTGGGCGGTCTGATCGCCGGAGTCGCCCTGGGATCCGGAGCGCCCGGAGCGTTCCGGCCGCTGCTGATCGGTGGCGCACTCGCCTATGTGGTGGTGGCAGTGGTGTACGCCACCGCGCGGGGAGAGGAGGGCGTGAGGGCTGTCGAGAGCGCCCGTGTCGCGGATCTGCTCAAGGACCGCCGCCTGCTGGGCTTCACCGCGTACAACGCACTGGTGTCGCTCTGGATGCCGGTGCTCAACGTGGCCTTCCCGCTGTGGCTCGTCACCGCGACCGACGTACCGGAGCGCTATGTCGGCATCCTGTACGCCGTCAACACCGTGCTGTGCATCGCCCTGCAGTACCCGCTCAACCGCTGCTACAGCACCACGCGCCGGGCGTGGTACGCGTACGCGACCGCGGCAGTGCTGCTCAGCTGCGGCGCCCTGGCCTTCGCCGCCGCGCCCGGCTTCGGATCCCGGGCGGCGCTGCTGGTGCTGGGAGCTGCCGTCGTCCTTCTGACGTTCGCCGAACTGCTCCAGGTCGGCGCCTCGTGGACCCTCTCCTTCGACCTGGCACCGGAACGGGCACGCAGCGCCTACCTGGTGCTGTTCAACACCAGCCGCACCGTCGCCAACCGGGTCGCGGGCCCGGTGCTGATGACCGGCGTCGTCCTCGCCCTCGGCACGGCCGGCTGGATCGCGCTCGCCTGCGTACTGCTGCTCGGCGCGCTCGTCCCCTTCGCGGTGCTGCGCGGACCGCGCGGCACCGGCGGCTGAAGCATCCTCCGGACTGTCCCCACCATCACCGACCCTCTCGCCAAGGAGCCCCGCCCGTCATGGACTTCGAGCGCTACCCCGCCAGTCACTTCCGTCATTTGACCCGTGCGGACGTCATCGAGGCGGCCCGTGACGTGGACATTGTGACGGCGGTGGCCGAGGCGCTGACGCTGCACTCCGCCGGACAGTCGGTCCTTCCCGAGGAGGCCTATCTCGGCTGGACCACCCCGCAGGGCGACTCGGCCCGGCTGCTGGCCATGCCCGGAGCGCTGGTTCAGGAGGGCCGCCCACCGGTCATCGGCATGAAGACCATCAATGCCTCGATCGGCAACCCGGGACGCGGCATACCGCGCTCCCAGGGCTTCACCCTGCTCCTCGACCCGGAGACCGCCCGCCCCCTCGCACTGATGGAGGCCGCGTACATCAGCGCAATGCGCACCGCGGCGGTGACGGCGCTCGCCGTTCGTCATCTGGCGGTCGAGGAGCCGCGACAGCTCGCGCTCCTCGGCTGCGGCGCGCTCGCACAGGCGCATGTGGCGCTGCTGCTGCGCACCGTGCCCACCCTGCGCCGAATCGCGCTGTACGACGTGGCACCCGACCGTGCGAAGGCCGTTGCCCAGTACATCGCGTCGCTCCCCGGGGCTGCGGACATCGAGACCGTGCTCGCGGAGGGTCCGCACGAGGCGGTGCGCGACGCCGAACTCGTCGTGCCCGTCACGACGGTGACCCAGGGCTACATCGAACCGGACTGGCTGCGGCCCGGCGCGCTCGTCTGCCATGTCTCGCTGGACGACCTTACCGAGGCGGCGGTGCTCTCGGCCGACACGCTGATCGTCGACGACTGGAGCCTCGTCCGTGACGACCCGCGCCGGCTGCTGGGCCGGATGCACCGGGCGGGCACTCTGCTCGGCCCCGACGGCACCCCGCGAGAAGGAGTCACCGCACGGCCCGGTGCCCGCCGCGTCGACGGCACGCTCGGCGATGTGCTGGCCGGCCGGCACCCGGGCCGCCGCGACCAGGGCGAGATCGTGATCAGTAATCCGTTCGGTATGTCGATCCTCGACGTCGCCGTCGCCGACCGCATCCACGCCCGTGCCGAAGCCGCCGGTCTGGGTGCCCGGCTCTCACTCTGAGGAGGATCCGCATGACGATCGATCGATACGTCCAGGAGATCAACCGCACCATGTGGTCGTACGGCGAGTACCGGCACGTCGCCGATCTGCTGCGGCCCGGCGCCGAGGAACTGGTCGACCGGCTCGCCCCGGAGGCGGGCACCCGCCATCTCGACGTCGCCACCGGGAACGGAAACGTCGCGCTGCTGTCCGCCCTGCGTGGCTCCGTCGTCACCGGACTGGACTTGACCGACGAGTTCTTCCCCGACGCGCGCGAACGGTTCGCCGACGCCGGTGTCGCGGTGGAGCTCCACTGCGGCGACGCGCAGGAACTTCCTTTCACTGATGCCTCGTTCGACCTGGTGACCTCCACGTACGGAATTCAGTTCGCGCCCGATCACGCCGCGTCCTCGGGTGAGATGGCGCGGGTATTGCGGCCCGGTGGCCGAATCGGCATGTGCAATTGGACGGCACGCAGCTGGACCGCGCACTTCCAGGAGATCCTCTCCGCCTACTTCCCCTCGCCCAACGGCCACCAGGGGCAGCCCATGCTGTGGGGATCACCGGACTATCTCGCCGAACTGCTCGGTCCCGGATTCACAGTCACGTCCGAACTTGGGGAACTCTTCTACCCGTTCGGAACGGCCGAGGACCTGGTCGCCTTCTTCGAGAACTGCTTCGGACCCTGCATCGCCGCGAAGAACACCATCTCGCCCCCCTCGCGCTGGAAGGAACTGCGAGCGGAAATGGTCGAGATGACTGAGCAGTTCCACACCACCGACGACCGGGGCACAGGCGTGCCCGTCGAGTATCTGCTCGTTATCGCGGAGAAGAAGGGGGACCGGTGACCGGCCTGCCCGAGCACTACCCGGCGCTCCCGCTGGCCGAAGGGGCGCGGGAGCGGGCCGTTGCCGCGGCGCTGACTCGCAGCGAGCCGTACGAGCTGCGTGAAGGAGTCCACGCGTACGTCGAGCGGTATGCGGCCACGCACCCGGACCGTACAGCGATCGATGACGGCGAAGCCTCCCTCGACTACGGCCGGTTGGCGGACCGTATGCGCCGCACCGCCGCACGGCTCTCGACTGCCGGGATCTCTCAGGGGCAGATCGTCGCGGTCGGCGGCCGGCGCGGCAGCGATGTCGTCACGGCCTTCCTCGCGCTGGAGCTGCTGGGTGCCGTCTACCTGCCGGTGGACGCGGGCTGGCCCGCCGCCCGCGTCGAGTCGCTGCTCATCGACAGCGGCGCCGTGCTCATGCTGACCCCCGGCGGGCCGGCGGACAGCGGTGAACTGGTCAAGGGAGCCCGGGCGGCCGGTGTACCCACCGCGATACCGGAACCGGCGGACACCGCGTACACCCGGGCCGTACCGCCGGCCCCCGACGAGGTGCGCTACGTCCTCTACACCTCGGGCTCGACCGGCCGTCCCAAGGCCGCGATCGTCGAGCACCAGGGCATGCTCAACCATCTGTGGGCCAAGGTCGACGACCTGGGGCTGACCGCGGACGACCGGCTGGCGCAGACCGCACCGCTGGGATTCGACATCTCCGTCTGGCAGATGCTCGCGCCGCTGCTCGTCGGCGGCCGCGTACAGATCTTCAGCGACGAGGAGGCACAGGACGGCGCCCTGCTGCTGGCGGAGCTGCGCCGCCACGCAACCACGGTTCTGGAAACCGTACCCACACTGATCCGCTTCCTGCTCGATGCCCACGAGCGCGCGGACATCAGCCCCGGCGCGCTGCGCTGGATGATCGCCACCGGCGAGGAGCTGCCACCCGCCCTCGCCCGGCGGTGGCACGACGCCATGCCGGGCATCGGACTGCTCAACGCCTATGGCCCTACCGAGTGTTCGGACGACGTCACCCACGCCGTACTCGGCTCACCGGCCGCCGGGGTACGCCATCTGCCGATCGGCTCGCCCGTCGGAAACGCCGAACTGTACGTCCTGCGCGCCGAGGAGGGGGAGTGGCACGCCTGCGCCCGCGGGGAGACGGGGGAGCTGTTCGTCGGGGGACTCGTCGTGGGCCGCGGATACCTCGGCGACCCGGACCGCACCGCACTCGCCTTCTTCACCGACCCGTTCAGCGACGGCGGCGGACGCCTCTACCGCACCGGGGACGCCGTACGCGTACTGCCGGACGGACAGTTGGAGTACCTGGGGCGGGTCGACCGGCAGGTGAAGCTCGGCGGCGTACGCATGGAGCTCGCCGAGATCGAAGCGGTCCTCGGCGGCCACCCCAAGGTCGCCGCTTGCGCCGTCACTGTCCACACCCCCGACGACGACGGCGCCCTGGTGGCCCGCGAGAGCGCCCACACCCCGGCGACCGCACAGCCGCCCCGGCTCGTGGCGTACGTCACCGCCTCCGGCGACGAGGTGGCGGAAAAATCACTCCGCGCCCACCTGGCTGAACGGCTCCCCGCGCCGATGGTGCCGCACACCTTCGTCGTCCTGCCCCACCTCCCGCTCACTCGGAACGGCAAGACTGACTACAAGGCGCTCCCCGCACCACCGCGCCGCAGCCGCCCCGACAGCCGCCCGTACACGCCACCGCGCGACGATGCGGAAACCGCGATCGCCGCCCTCGTCGCCGAACTCCTCGGCATCGGGCAGGCCGGCCGGAATGACTCGTTCCTGGAGCTGGGCGGCGACTCGCTGCTGGCCATGCGGCTGGTCGCGGCCCTGCGTGAGACGGGTTCGCCCGCGGGCCTGCGCGATGTGCTGCGCGACGGCAGCCCCGCCGCACTCGCCGCGTTGGGCCGCCACCGGCAGCAGGCGGCGGGTATTCGTACGGAGACGGAGCGGGCATGGGACGCCCCGCGGACCCGGCCGCTCACCCCGCAGCAGGCCGGTGTCTACTTCCACTGGCGACTCGACCCGCTCAGTCCCTACTACAGCTACCAGGGCTCCCTGGAACTGGACGGGCCACTGGACGTGCCACGGCTGGCACGGGCCTGGCACCTGTTGCTCTGCGAGAACCCGCTGCTCCTCGCCCGGTTCGCCGAAACCGACGAGGCGGGCGGGCAGGAGGTGGTGCACCACTATCCGCACTGGGAGGTTTCACTGCCCGGCCGTGCGCGGCACATCACCGCCCACGAGTTCCGCACGGTGGCCGCCGAGGAAGCGGCCAGACCCTTCGACCTCCTCGCCGAACCCGCGCTGCGGGCAGAACTGTTCCGACTGCCCGGCGGACAGCACCGGCTGCTGGTCACCATGCACGAACTGCTCCTCGACGGCTGGGGCGCCACCGTGCTGTTCCAGCGGCTCGCCGAGCTGTACGAACAGCAGCCGGAGCGACCCGATCCCGAGCGAGCCACCCGGTACGACCGCTATCTGGACCACCTGGAGGCGCGCCTCGCCACCGACGAGGTGGCCGAGGCGGGGGAGTACTGGATGCGTCAACTCGCGGGGGAACTACCGGCACTTGAGATCGCGCAGAAGCAGCGGCCCGCCACGCCCTCCTACCGGGGCGAGATCACCGAGGCGGTCCTCGACGAGCGCTTGTCCCAGCGGCTGCGCGACACCGCACTGTCCGCCTCCGCCACCGCGTTCGTGCCCCTGCTGGCCGCGTACGCCCTGGCCCTGAGCTATTACAGCGATACGGACGAGGTGATCGTCGGCGCTCCGATGGCGGGCCGGGAGCGGCCGGAGACGGCCGAGGTCCCGGCGTTCACGCTCGCCATGCTGCCGCTGCGGCTGCCCATCGACCCGGCCGTGACCCTCGCGGAGTTCACCGCACGGGTGAGGGAGACGGTGTACGACGCGTACGCGGCAGCCGACCACCCCTTCGGCTGGACACTGCGGCGGCTTCCGGCCGCCTCACGGAGCTCCTCGGCGACACCGGTCTTCCAGACCATGCTCAACATGCTGCCGTACCCGGCGCGCGCCACCACCGCCTCGGACGTCGGGTTCCGCTTCGTCGAACTGGACACCGGCTACACCAAGTACGACTGCGCGCTGTACGTCCAGCCGCACGGCCCCGGCCAACTGCTGTTGCAGTACGCCTACCAGCAGGAGCTGCTCGACGCCCCGGCCGCCCGCAACGTACTGGAATCCACGCTGATCGCGCTGCGGGCCCTGACCGACCCGGAGCGTGCGGAGCACACCACCATCCGTTCCCTCGATCTGCTGCCCGGAGACGATCAACGATGACCACGCCGACCCTGCTGGAACGCTTCGCCGAGCAGGTGGCGGCCCACCCCCGGGCCGTCGCCCTGCGCCACACCGGCACCAGCCTCACCTACCGCGAACTCGACGAGTGGAGCGGCCGAATGGCCGCCCGGCTCGTCGCCAAGGGCACCGGCCCCGGCACGCTGGTGGCGCTCGCCGCCCAGCGTGGCCCCGCCGCGATCGCCGGAGTCCTCGCCGTACTGAAGACAGGCGCCGCCTATCTCGGGCTGGACCCCGCGATACCCGTGCGTCGGCAGCGCCGGATGGTGGAGGAGACAAGACCGCACTGCGTGCTGGCCGAGCCCGGACTCGACCAGTTCCCCACGCTGGACGCTCCCCGCGTCACGCTCGCACCCCTCACCGAGGGCCCGCTGCACCAGGCTCCCGGTCAGGAGCCCGACGAGGACTCGCTGTTCCACATCGTCTACACCTCGGGGACAACCGGAAACCCCAAGGGCGTGCGCATCAGCAGGCGTTCGGTCCGCGGTCGGCTGGAGTGGATGTGGCGGGACCACCCGTTCCCCGACGACGCGGTGCTGGCTGTCCAGAAGTCCCTGGCTCTGGTCGCCTCGCCCTGGGAGCTGCTGGGCGGACTGCTGAAGGGCATCCCGTCCGTCGTGCTCGGCACCGACGAGCTGCTCGACCCGGTGCTGTTCGCCGCCGCCGTCGACCAGGAGCGCATCACGCATCTCTTCCTCACCCCGCAGCTGATCGCGGGGCTGCTGGAGGAGAGCGCGAAACGCCCCGGCGGACACCACCCCGTACTGGTCACCAGCGGCGCCGACACCCTGCCGGTCGACACGGTCCTGCGCTTCCGCGAGGTCTGGCCCGACGCCACACTGCTGAACCTGTACGGCATGACGGAGACCGCCTCCAACGTCGCCGCGTACGACACCGCCCGACTGCCCGCGGACGCCGAACGCGTGCCCGTCGGCAGTTCCGTGGCGGGCGCCACGCTCTCGGTCCGCGACCGGCTCGGCCGACGGTTGCCACCCGGTGTGACGGGCGAGGTGTGGGTCTCCGGGCCGCCGCTCGCCCTCGGCTATCTCGGCGGTGACGGCGAGGAACGCTTCACCACGGACGACTCCGGAGTCCTGCACTACCGCACGGGCGACCGCGGCCGCCAACTCCCTGACACCGTAATGGAGATCATTGGGCGCGCCGACAACCAGATCAAGGTACGCGGCTACCGCGTCGAGCTGGAAGAGATCGAGGCCACCCTGCGCAAGGCGCCGGACATCACCGACGCGGGGGCGTACGCGGAGAGCGAGGGCGGCGAAGCACGCATCGTCGCCTGTGTCACTGCCGACGCGGAGACCGGCCCCACCGCACTGCGCGGCTATCTGCGCGACCGACTGCCCGACTACATGCTGCCCGCCCGGATCCAGCAGGTCCCACAGCTCCCGCTGAGCACCAACGGCAAGCTCGACCGCACCGCCCTGCGCACGCTCGTCGAGAGCATCGGTCAGAAACAGACGGCCGGATTCACCCCGTCCGACGCCACCGAGGCTGCTGTCGCCGCTCTCTGGCAGGAGCTGCTCGGCGCCCCGCCGGCCTCGGCGGACCAGAACTTCTTCGACGCCGGAGGCCACTCCCTGCTCGCCGTACGACTCGCCAACCGGCTGGCGAAGCCGGCAGGCCGACGCGTACCGCTGCGCCGCATCCTCGGCGCACCCACCGTCATCGCGATCGCCGCACTGTGCCGCGAGACCCAGCAGGAGGAGCCGTCATGAATGTCCCATGGTTGAGCGTGCCGGACGAGGGCCCACGGGGCGGCGCGGCCGGCACCCTCGCCGTCTGCTTCGCACCCACCGGCGCCCACGGTTCGACGTTCGCGAACTGGCGGGGGCGGCTGCCCGAGGACACCGCACTCGCGCTGATCACACCGCCGGGCCGCGGCACCCGCGTCGACGAGGAGCCCGTCACCGACATGGCCGCCTACGCGGATGCGGTGGCCGCCGAAGTACGCGCACTGCGGGGCGGGCGGCGACTGGTGCTGATCGGCGTCAGCCTCGGCGCGCTGCTCGCGTACGAGACGTGCTGCCGACTTCTCGACGCCGGGGTGCCGGTCGCGCGGCTGTGTGCCGTGGCCGGACAGTGCCCCGGCGACTTCCACGGCGACGGCGGCTACGTGACCGTCGAGGACGCCCGTGCCTTCGTCACCGGGACCGGACTGACCGACCCGGAGCTGCTGGCGGACCCTGAGTTCGAGGAGGTGCTGCTGCCTCCCGTCATCGCCGATCTGCAACTGGCCGCGCACTACGACGGCCGCCGGACTCCCGTACCGCACGTGGAGTTGCGCGCGGTGTGGGCCACCGACGACCCGCACGTGCCGGAAGCGACCGTGCGCCGCTGGGCCGACTGGACCCGCGGCGAGTGCACGATGCTGTCCGCCGAAGGAGGCCACTACGCCCACCAGGAGAATCCGGCAGCGGTCATCTCAGCCTGTCTGGACGGTCTTACCGGGACCCGGCCGTCACGGCGCTCCGTGCTCGGCGCCGGTGCTACGGCCGTCGCGGGCACCGTGCTGGGCCTCGGCACGGTGGCGGCCCCGGCACCCGGAGCATCGGCCGCCGCGCCTACCGCGGCGGGCAGCGTCTCCTTCGACGGCGATCCCACCGACCCCGTGAGCCTCGCCGTGGCCATGATCCGGCAGAACACCAGCAACCCCGGCGACGGCGCGCTCACCCTGCCGTTCGCCCAAATGCTCCAGGGCATCTTCCGCGCGGCCGGGGTCAGCACCGAGACCGTGCCCACCCCCAAGCAGGACAATGTACACTTCTTCGCCCGCGTCCCCGGCAGCGGGCCGGCCCGGAAGAGACCACTCGTCCTGCTCGGCCACTCCGACGTGGTCCCCGCCATCGGCGACAAGTGGACGACGGACCCCTTCGCCGGAGACATCGAGGACGGCAAACTGTACGGCCGCGGCTCGCTCGACATGAAGGGCGTCAACGCCGCCTTCGTCGCCGCTCTGTTGCGCCATGTCCGCGAGGGCGCGACCTTCGACCGCGACATCGTCTTCTGGTCCGACTGCGACGAGGAACAGGGGCCGTACGGAGTGCGCTGGTTCCTCACCGAACACCCCGGCCGGATCGAGGCGGGCGCGGTCATCACCGAGGGCGGCTGGGTGCTCAACCAGCGCGACGGCAGGACTCCCATGATCGCCTCGCTCACCTGCAACGACAAGCGCTCCCAGCTGCTGCGCCTGGAGACCTCCTCGTACGCCACCCACACGTCCAAGCCGTTCACAGGACAGGCTGTGATCCGGCTGGGCGAGGTGCTCGAACAACTCGGGGACTGGCGCGCCCACATCCGCCCCAACGCACTGTCCCGTCAGTACTTCGCCGAACTCGCCGAGGCCACCACCGACCGGTCACTCGCCGAGGCCGTCCGGGAGATGCTCGACGCCCGTACGGAACAGCAGCGGGACAGAGCGGGTGAAGCGGTGGTACGGCTCAGTGAGGCACCGGAGCTGCACAATGCGATGCTGCGGACCACGCTCGCCTTCACCTCCGCGCAGTCCGGCTACTACCCGAGCATCGTGCCGGGCACGGCGACCGCGGAATTCCGGGCGGCCTTCCTGCCCGGGGCCGACGACCCCGGCCGGATCGTCGCCGAACTGCGCTCGCTGATCGGCAACCGGGCGACACTGACCGTGGTCGGCAACCCCGGCGAGAGCGAACAGCAGGCCCTGGACCGGCTGCGCGGCTATCTGTCCGTACCCGACTCCAGCTACGACACGGACGTCTTCCGCGCCTGGCAGACAGCCGTACGCCGGACACACCCCGGAGTACGGGCCACCGCCTGCCAGTTCGAGGCGGTCACCAGCGCGGTGCCGTTCCGGGAACAGAATGTGCCCGTCTACGGCATGTATCCGTTCACCGTGAACCGGGACATGCTCAAGCGCATGCACGGTACCGACGAACACATCGGCGTCGAAGCCCTGCGGCAGGGCACCGAAACCGTCTACCGGCTACTGGCCGAACTGCGTACCGACGCCTGAGCCGACCGCACCGTACGGGCGCACCCGGCCGGGCACACCCGTACGGTGCGGTCGGAACCCCGACGTCATCCCACCCTGACCCGGTCGAGGGTGCGCTCGACCGCCCTCTTCCAATTCTCGTACCCCTCGGATCGCTGTGTCGCTCCACTGCGGATCCCAGCGCTTCGACTCCTGCCAGTGCTCCCGCAACTCGCTCTCATCGCGCCAGAAGCCGGTGGCGAGCCCTCCTCAAGTCCGCGCTCGATGAAGGAACCGGGCGTCACTTCTCCGACGGCAGGGGGATGCTGCCCTCCGGCTCCGGTTCCGCGGTGGGCAGGAAACGGCCGATGAGCGTCTTGTAGACGAACGCGCCGATCGGGCCACCCACGAGTGGGCCCACGATCGGCACCCAATAGTAGAAATTCCCGTATTGGTCCCGCCACGCACCTCCGTAGCCGGTGAGGAAACTCGCGAGCCGGGGCCCGAGGTCACGGGCCGGATTGATCGCGTACCCGGCGTTGGTGCCCCATGCCATGCCGATGGCCACCACGATGAGGCCCACGATGAACGGCCCCAGATTGGCGCCCGGCGGCGTATTGAGAAGGTCCGTGACCGCGAAGATCAGCAGCACAAGAATGGCGGTGCCGATGACCTGGTCGCGCAGCGCTCCCCATGCATGAACCGGAAGGGCAGGGTTTCCGTTGGCGGGCAGCGTCGAGAAGACGGACTGTGTCTTGATGGTGTGTCCCGGGTCCGCCTTCGCCAGGGCCTCGGTGTAGTTCCATCGCACCACCAGCGCCGCGACGAAAGCACCGGCGAGCTGCGCGAGTGCGTAGGGTGCGACTTTCTTCCAGGGGAAATCCTTGAAGGCGGCAAGCGAGAGGGTCACAGCGGGATTGAGATGAGCTCCGCTCAGCCTGCCCGCCACATAGACGCCCAGAGTGACTCCGAGGCCCCATGCCCAGGCGATGCTGTCGTGATCCCCGAGGCCCCCCGCCGGGTCGGTGAGTGCACCGCCCGCCACGACCTGGGCCACCACACCACAGCCGAAGAGGATGAGAACCATCGTGCCCAGGAACTCCGCCGAGAGTTCCCCGGTGAGTCCCGACATCTTGAGCCGCTCCATGGGGATCTCGCTTCCTGTCGAGTCACGACGTCGGCGGCATAGATCCACATATGAGCGTAGACGCAGGGAATTGGTTCCGCACTTGGTGGTGCAAGCAATGCCGTCCGCTCCGGGCTCACCGGGTGAACAGGCCGGATATCGCGCGTACGGTCAGGTCGAGTCAGGCCACGTCGACGTGGTCGAAGAGTTCGAGCGTCGTGCTGAGCACCAGTACGCAAGCCGTCACGTCGGCGTCGGTCAGGTCCCCGTCGACCTGACGCAGCAGAGCATGCTCACGGGCGAGGGCGGCGACCGCTTCTCTGTCTCCCGCTGCCCGCCGCCGCACGCTCGCGGCCGCCGGCACCGTCGCCGCACTGGCTCTCGCGCTGGCCGCCTGCGGCTCCTCCGAAGGTTCCGAGTCCAACGGCTCGTCCATCATCGCCAGGCTCTGACCGCCGACCGGGGTGCGGGCCTTCGCCACATGAAGGCCCGCACCTCCCTCTCGTACGTCATGCCGGACGAGCGCGGCCCCGCGGAGTCACGTGGTCGCTCAGCCCGCTTCCGGCGTTGCGAGCAGGTCGCCCACCTCCTCCGCGGTGGTGTCCTGGAGCTCCTCCGCGAGCAGCAGCCAGCGGGTGATGCCGACCGATTCGAGGAACGGCAGGTCGTGGCTGGCGATGACCAGCGCACCCTCGTAGGACTCGAGTGCGCTGGTCAGCTGCCGCACGCTGGCGATGTCGAGGTTGTTGGTCGGTTCGTCCAGCATCAGCAACTGCGGAGCCGGTGCGGCGAGCATCGTCGCGGCGAGCGCGGCACGGAAGCGTTCGCCGCCCGAGAGGGTGCCCGCCGGCTGTTCCGCGCGTTTTCCCTGAAAGAGGAAGCGCGCGAGCTGGGAGCGGATGTGGTTGTCGGTGATCCCGGGAGCCATGCGGGCCACGTTCGCCGCGACGCTCAGCTCCTCGTCCAGCACATCCAGCCGCTGGGGAAGGAACCGCAGCGGTACGAACGTTTTGGCCTCGCCGGACAGAGGAGCCAGCTCGCCGGTGAGGGTGCGCAGCAGCGTGGTCTTGCCGGCGCCGTTACGCCCGACGAGTGCGATCCTCTCGGGTCCGTGCACATGAAGATTGCCCTCGTGCAGCCTGCCGAACCGGGGGCGCAGTTCGTGCAGGCTCAGCACGGTGCGGCCGGTGGGAACGGCGGTGTGGGGGAGGCTCACGCGGATCTCGGCGTCGTTACGGATTGCGTCCGCGGCTTCTTCGCGTCGCTCCCGGGCCTCACTGAGCCGGTCCTCCTGGAGGCCGCGGAGCTTGTCCGCCGACTCCTGCGCGGACCTCTTGCGCTCCCCGGCGACGATCCGGGGGGCCCGCCGCTGGGCATCCATCTTCTTGCTGTGCCGCTGGCGACGTGCCAGCTTCACATGGGTCTCCTCAAGCTCGCGCTGCTGGCGGCGTACGTCCGCCTCGGCGGCCCGCAACATCCGCCCGGCGGCCTCCTGTTCGGTGGTCAGGGCCTCTTCGTAGGCGGACCAGCCGCCTCCGTACCAACTCACGGATCCGGACCGCAGTTCGGCGATGCGGTCCACGCGCTCCAGCAGTTCGAGGTCGTGACTGACCACGACCAGCACACCGGAGCGCCAGGAGTCGACGGCTTCGTAGAGCCTGCGTCGAGCGAACACATCGAGGTTGTTGGTCGGTTCGTCCAGCAAAAGGATGTCGGGACGCTCCAACAGCAGTGCGGCCAGACGCAGCAGGACGGTCTCGCCGCCGGACATCTGACCCACGGTGCGGTCCAGTTCGACGCCGCCGAGTCCGAGAGACCCCAGCGTCGCCAGGGCCCGTTCCTCGACGTCCCAGTCGTCACCGATCGTCTCGAAGTGCTTCTCGTCGACATCCCCGGCCTCGATGGCGCGCAGCGCGTTGCGCCGCTCGGCGATGCCCATAGCCTCGTCCACACGCAGTGTCGTGGCGAGGGTGATGTTCTGAGGGAGGTGGGCGAGGCTGCCGCCGATGGTCACCGAGCCCTGGGAGGGGCGCAGTTGGCCGGCCAGCAGCCGCAGCAGTGTGGATTTGCCCGCGCCGTTGGTGCCGACGAGACCCGTGCTGCCCCGGCCGATGCTGACAGAGAGCCCGTCGAAGACGGTTGTGCCGTCCGGCCACTGGAAGGACAGGGCGGAGCAGCTGAGAGAGGCGCCGGGGGTGGTGGGGGTTGCCATGGGTGATCCTCGCATTCGCAAGCGCGGTGAACGGGGGCTTCGCGTGCGAGCACCACGCAGCGACCGAACCGAGAGGGAGGTGCGGCGGTCCGAAAGATCGAGGGACGGCTCATGCACCGAGGTCGCATCCACGCGGGGTCACGGGCAGGAGAAAACACTGCTACTGCGTGACAGGCGTACGGCTGGGGCCGTACGGCGCGGTGATCGCAAACCTCAGATGCGCAACGTCCACCTCTATCGGAGACAACAGGACCCTCGAAACGATATCGATCCGGACGGCGAAAGGCAAAGCCTGGGCGCTGGGCGGGGGAGCGTGCGGAGCGTCACGCGGTGCGCCGCCGAAGCGGAGGGTTCCCGCGATGGCGGGCAAAGTGTCATGGTATGGGCGATTTGATTTGAATCGCATCCTTGGTTAACAAGAGGGCGCTTTATGAGGGTTGTGGCGCTTTAGGTATCGAGTGAAATGTCCCTTTTGTGGCTTCGTGGTATGAGTCACTCTTCAGGGTTCGGGATGCCGCGGATGGTGGCTCGGTTCCCTTCTGTGCAAGGAAAGTTGGCTTCGAGGTGTGAGGTGGATTACTGCAAATTCCGTGACTCGATCTTGCGAATTGATTGTGATCCAAAATCAGGGTCTTGTTCCTTTCGGTGTTTCTCGCCTACGGTCGCCGTGAATCCGGATGGAACGCCGAATCCTGCCGCCATCCGGGAATCCCACTCACTCACTCACGCATGGCAGGAGCGGGGGACCCAGGTAAGTCGCCGTTCCGGTATCCGGAACGGCTCGGGGTGAAGCTGCATTCTCATGCGGCCAGGCATCTCCAGCCTGAACCCGACAGCTCACCCCGTAGGCGCCGGAGAGGAATCAGTCATGCCCGCATCGGGTAAGTACCGTAGCCGCAAGTCCATTTCGCTGACTCGCGGTCTCGTCGCCGCGACCACGAGTGGAGCTGCCCTCATGCTTCCGCTGATCGGCGCGGGTGTCGCCTCGGCGGCGCCGGCCAAGGCGGTCAGCGCCGAAAAGGCCGCGGCGTCGACCGCCGCCACTGGCAAGGGAATTTCCGCACAGAAGGCCGCGCCCACCACCTATTCCGTGACCGCAGGCGATACCCTTTCCAAGATCGCACAAGAGCATTCGCTCAGCGGTGGCTGGGAGAAGCTGTACGAGGACAACCAAGAGATCATTGGCGAGAACCCTGCGCGGATTCTCCCGGGCATGAAGCTGACAATCGGTGCCCAGGCCGAGTCCAAGGCTTCCGGCGCGTCGAACGAAGTCGCTGCGTCCGCCACTTCCGCAAAGCCCACGACGTACACGAACGATCTGGACGGCTGGATCAACGAGTCGCTGGCCATCATGGCCGAGCACGGCATCCCCGGCAGCTACGACGGCATCCACCGCAACGTCATGCGCGAGTCCTCCGGCAACCCCCGGGCCGTCAACAACTGGGATTCGAACGCCGCTGCCGGAACGCCGTCCAAGGGTCTTCTCCAGGTCATCGAGCCGACGTTCCGTGCCTACCACGTGCCCGGTACGTCGACGGACAGCTACGACCCGGTCGCCAACATCACCGCGGCGTGCAATTACGCCGCCGACAAGTACGGCTCGATCGACAACGTGTCCGGGGCGTACTGACCCGCAGCAGCGCCGATGGCGGTCCAGGACCGACGGGTGGCGAGAGGCCGAACAGGCCACTCGCCACCCGTCGGTCAGGGGCCGCCTTTCGGCTGTTGGCCCGCATGGACAGCAGGCGCGTTCGACGTCATGCGGCACACCGGTGGGAGCCGGGAACGGACACATGGCCGGCGAGCCAGGACAGCAGGGGCTCCAACTCCGCCGCCGCTTCCAGCGCACGGTCGGCCAGCGCCGCCGTGTGCTGCGCGCAGTCCCCGCCGAGGGGAGGGGCGGCGGAGACCGAGCGGTACCGGAGGAAACCGGCACGGGGATGACCGGCGTCATGGCCGCGCGGCATGCGCTTCATGGTGTCGCCGGTGATCTCGTACCCCTGCGCCTCGAGTTCCTCGATGGCGCGCACCAGCTCGGGGCCGCTGTCCTGCGAGGCAACTGCCGTACGGAACAACGGGATCTGCCCCGGGTCCGGGTAGGTCCAGCCACCCTTGATCCGAAGCCCGTCGAGGTCGAAGCGCAAGCCGATCTCGACACTGCGCGTGATCCGGATCACCGCCACTTGGTGCTGCCACCACCACGGATCCTTGCGGAACCCCCAGACGGAGAAGTCTTCGTACGCCTGGTCCGCGTCGGCCATATCGTTCAGCAACGCGATCATGGGCTGCCGGACGAGGCGCTCCCGGTCCTTGCGCCGTTCCTCGCGTGCCTCTTGCGAAGGCATGCCCTCCAATCGCAGGAGTAGCTCGAATGCTTGCTCTGTCCAGCCGCTGAACGCTCTGCTCACACACGAGATCCTAATGATCCAGGACTTGTGGACGGGCGTGCCCCGGGCCCGGATCCGTAACCGTCACTCCTGGGCGGTCCCCGGCTCCTGAGCCGGTGGCGTGGGAACCGTCGCCGCTGCTCCCTCCCGGACGGACTGCACCACCGCGTCGTGAAGACGCCGGCTGTCGTCCTCGGAGCAGCACGGCACGGGGCTGCCCGACATGGTGAACCAGTCGATCGCACCCGTGTACTGCACAGTGACCTGGGCCGTGTCATCGGCCCAGGTCGTGTGAACAGTCAGGTCCCCGGACAGGACGCCGACCTCATCCGTGAGCACTCCACCGTGCCCGGAGAACACACCGCGAGTCGTCCATGACGCCCAAGCCATGTCTCCAGGCTGGCACCAGGGCCATGGATGCGCGACCCGCAGCATCCGTGCATCGCGACGCTCCGGGCGCCCCGCCCTTCCGAAATCCGGACCGGGTGAAACTTTTCACCGGATCCTGCTGCGGTAGCCGTCCCCACAGTCCCTCGGCAGAATGACGCGCTCTTAACGCCAAGCCATCGGTTCACCTCGCCAAAGCAACGAATTCCGTAGGTGAACACCTCTTGACCTGTGGAACTCGTCAGGATTGCATCTCACGCCGGGAACGACGAAACCACCCACCACGTCCTCGGCCGGAGGTGATACCGCTCCCGTGCTCAGACACCGCGCCTGTTGATCGGAATTGCACGATGGCCGAAACGCTCAGCGCGCCCCAGGCGCTCGCCCCAGCGACCGGCCCCACCCCCCACAGAAGCTCAGGCGTTCGATCGGCGTCGTCACGCTCCACCGGGCGCTGTACCGGCGGCCCCGCCGGGAGACTCGTCGGCTGGTCAGCATTCCGGAGAACGCGCAGTCCTGACCGGGGCCGACGACGCGCATCCCGACCCGGGGAGCCCGATCGCCTGACCGGGACCGGTGTGTCGACCCGGCAACGGAGCCGGCACCCGCAGGGGCCATCAAGGTGGGACCAGGCATCGTCGAAACGCGGGGAGTGGTAGCGAGATGAGTGTCGAGCGGGTGGGAGTCGTTGTCCACCAGGGCCGGCCCGAGGCCGTCGCCGCTGCGCGCGTCGTACGCGACTGGTGTGCGGACGAAGGCATTCCGTGCACGGACATCGACGTGTGGCGCGACGACGCACGCCGGCGCGGCGGGCGGGAAGAAGCCGATGTCGCGGGGAATCCCGACCTCATCGTGACACTCGGAGGCGACGGGACCTTTCTGCGCGGCGCCAGGATCGCGGCCAAGAACGATGCCGCCGTCCTCGGCATCGACCTGGGCCGGGTCGGCTTCCTGACCGAGGTGCCGGCCGAGGACGTCGTCCGGGCGCTCGACGCCGTCCACCATGGGCGGGCGGGTGTCGAGGAGCGCATGACGCTGACGATGAGGACCTCCCGCGTGCTCGAAGTGCCCCAGGACATCGACGCCCTGATGGCCTATGGACGACGTCCGATGCTGCCGCCTCCCCAGGTCGACCGGGAGGCGGAGGCCGGAGCGGAGGGCTGGGGCGTGGCGCTGGATGTCACAGCCCTCAACGACGTGGTCGTGGAGAAGCTCGCACGCGACCGGCAGGTGAGTCTCGGCGTCTACATCGGCGGCCGGCTCCTCGCCTCGTACTCGGCCGACGCTGTCATCATGGCCACCCCCACCGGGTCGACCGCCTACAGCTTCGCCGCAGGTGGTCCGGTGGTCTCACCCCGCATGGACGCCGTCATCTTCACACCCGTCGCAGCACACATGACCTTCGACCGCACAGTGGTTGCCGCGCCGGACGAACCGATCGCGGTGCGGGTCCTGCCCCACTCGGGGCAGGGCGTGGTCACGATCGACGGCCAACTGCGCGGCGTACTCGATGCAGGGGACTGGCTGGGGGTGTACGCGGCCCCGCGTCGCCTGCGGGTCATCAGGCTCGGCCCGCACGACTTCTACGGACGGCTGCGCACACGCCTTCGCCTCACGGACGCTCCGGCCACCGCCGCCGACGGGGAGAGCGCGCCCCTCTTCCGCCCCGACGGTCCGGTCCCGCACGACCTGGCCCATCTCCATCTCTCCCCGGCGGGCAGGGACGAGCCGGCCAGTGACTGACCGGGCAGGGCAGAGCCCGACGGCGGAAGGGTCTGACAAGAAGAGCCGATCTGCCGTACGACGAAGGAGCCGCACGCCCGGCCAGAGGGCAAGGTGACGAACCCTGCGTGACCTCGATGGGACTGACAACTCCCGGGCCGACGCGATGCGGTTGATTTTGCGGTGCAGGCGCGAAGACGGGGGAGTAAACCGCCGGGGTGACGGGAACAGCCATGCGCGCACCGATCGGGAGCTCCTGAATCAGGTCCGCAGGCAGTTCACAGGCGTTGTAGAGCTGTCCCTCACCACCGGTGATCCGCCGATCCGCCACAGAGAGCTGTAACAGCGGGTGGCAGCAGCCCCGCGAGAACCGGGTCTGGACGGGGCATGCTGCTTCGGGGCGCAACCAGTCGGCTGCCCGGAAGCGTTGTGTGCAGGGAGTACGTCTGCACAAGTTTGCACAAGAAGGAAGGAAGAAGGTCTTGATGCCAAGCAGGGGGACGTCACGCCGTGCAGTGCTTGCCGGGGGCCTGGGGGCGGTGCTGGCCGCTGTTCCCATGGCACCGGCCGCGTACGCCTTGGCCCCGGTGAGCGAAGCGGCACGGAAGCTGCGGAATCTGGAACGGGAGCACGCGGCTCGTCTGGGGGTGTTCGGGTGGAACACAGCGACGGGCAGGAGCGTCCTGCACCGGGCGGATGAGCGCTTTCCCATGTGCTCGACGTTCAAGACGCTGGCCGTTGGGGCCGTCCTGAGGGACCTCGACCATGACGGGACGTTGCTCTCGAAGGTCATTCACTACACGGAGCAGGACATCAAGAGGTCGGGAGGCGCGCCGGTGACCGGTCTGCCCGAGAACCTCGCGCACGGTATGACGGTTGAGGGTCTGTGCGGCGCGGCCATCTCGCAGAGCGACAACACCGCGGCGAACCTCCTGCTTGCGGAGCTGGGCGGACCGACGTCCGTCACGTACTTCTGCCGGTCCATCGGCGACACGGTGACCCGGCTCGACCGCTGGGAGCCGGAACTGAACTCGGCGGAACCGGGGAGTGTGGCCGATACCACCAGTTCCCGCGCCATTGGCAGGACGTACGCGCGGCTTGCCCTCGGGGACGCGCTGGGGGCGGGGGACCGGAAGCGATTGACCGGATGGCTGCTGGCCAGCACGACCGGCGGCAATCGCCTGCGCGCCGGCCTCCCGGAGGGCTGGACCATCGGTGACAAGACCGGCACCGGAAGCTATGGCACCGCGAACGACGTGGGCATCGTCTGGCCGCCCGACCAGGGGCCCATCGTGATGGCTGTCCTGTCCACCCAGAACGACGTCGCTGCCGTGCCGGACGATTCTCTGGTCGCCGATACAGCCGCCATCCTGGCAGCCGCCCTCACCTGACGCCGGTACCAACGGCCTTTTTGCTCGTACAGCGGGCTTTCGAACGCTGAAGCTCGTACGCGCCCGGTCGGCACGGCGGCATGGTGGTGCGGTGGTGCCGACCGGGGCGTGTAGCCAGTCCTTCGGGGAGTCCCCTTGGCCGCCCGGGAAGCGACCTGGCCGGCAGCGGAGCGCGAAGCGTGCGGAATACGGGTCCTGAACCGGTCCCACGCTTGAGGACGGGCTGACCCCGGACATCGAGCAGGCTGTCCGTCTGCGTGACCGACAGGGTCGCCGCTCGGGATCCGGCGCTTTTTGGCCACCGCAGCCCCCGATTGTGTCCTGTGTGTCCGGCCGCCCGATCATGAGGCCCGCAAAGCCTTGTGGGCCCTGCTCCATTGCCAGGACCGGGCCCCGAGCCATGCTGCCGTTTCGGCCCCGGCGAGCGAGATCCTGACCGCAGGGAAGGCCGTTCCGGCCCGGGTGGCCTTGCGGGCCCGGGCGGCCTTTCCGAGGCCTACCCGGCCCGCGCAGACCATTCGAAGGATCCCTCCCGGAAGGGGGAAATCATTAAGTCTCAATAGATTATCAGTAGTACTAATAACTCACTTGGCGGAGGTGAATTATTCGCATTCCGCCCAGCTGGTCCGCCTGGTTCATTGAAAACCGGACGGGGTGGCGAATCCTGTCCCGCCTTGCCGGCGCATCGAGCAAGGCTTGAATCTGACGGTTGATGGCGCCGGACGAGGAAATGGAAACAGGGCGGGCTCGCCCGGCGGGCCCGCTCGGGTTCGCAGGGTCCGTGAGGAAGTTCGCATCGGTCTCGGGATAAGAATTCATTCATGCGTGAACAAATGGTGTCCGACGCTTCGGTCTTGCGTGTCCGCAGGAACTCATCAGTTCCTCTTTCGCGGTCTGCGCATTCTTCTGTGCTAATTCCTTCGTAAAGGTGCTGCGGATGGAAAACTGCGAACCACTGCCCGGTGGTCGTCCGGAGAGGGGCTCCGGTCCGGTGCGGCCCAAGGGAACGCTCGCACTTTCGGTGCGCGCCGTTCTCCGTGCGTCGGCGTACCCGTTCCTGCTGGGAGCCGCAGTTTCGGTGGCCGCGACTGCACTGTGTCTCGACTGGGATCCCGGCCGTGTGAGTCCGCTCTTCCTGCTCGGCACCATCGCCTATCTCACCACTCTCGAACGTCTGATTCCGCATCAGCGCGCCTGGCACCCGAGCCGTAGTGAATGGCGTTGGTACGGCGTCTACTTCCTGCTGACGATGGCGGCGAGCGCCCTGTCGCAATATCTGGTCACCAGAGCCGTCTCCGTGGTGACTCCGGACGAGTCGGCGCTGCATCTCTGGGCCGAAATCCCCGCAGCCCTGCTGACCGGTTCACTGGTGAGTTACCTTGTGCACAGGCTGGGCCACGTCAGCCCGATATTGTGGCGACTGCATGGTGTGCACCATGTGCCGCAGAAAGTAAATGTCGCCAATAATGGCGTCAATCATGTCCTGGATATCGTTCTCGCGCAGGGGGCCGTTCAACTGACCTTGGCGGTGATCGGGTTCTCCCCTGACTCCGTATTCGTCGTGGGTCTTTTTGTGGCCGCGCAGGGCTATTTCGTCCACGCCAACATCGACGTGCGCATCGGCCGGCTCAATCACGTGCTCGCCAGCCCTGAACAACACCGCCTGCACCACAGCGCCGATCTGTCCGAGGCGGGCCACTACGGCTCGGATCTGTCGATCTGGGACCACCTTTTCGACAGCTACACCTGGAGGCCCGGCCGTGAGCCGATCGCGGTCGGAATCGGCAACCCCGCGTCGTTCCCCCCGACCGGCGAGATCGCCACCACCCTTTTCCGCCCCTGGCGCCGTGCGAAGAGGGCCGGACCCGGCTCCGCCTGACCGGTCTGCCTTCTTCGGGAAACCGCACCGCCCTCCCTTATCCATGCCGTGCCGCGGCGCCACGACTTGAGGAGTACGAACTTGCCCGATGTGAACAGTGCCTCTGCGAGCGACAAAGTAGCGATCATCGGCATGGGTTGCCGGCTGCCCGGCGGTGCGTCGGACCACCGCACGTACTGGCAGAACCTCATGGACGGCAAGGACTGCATCACACCGACACCGGCCGACCGCTACGACGTCACCACGCTGGGCAGCAGATACAAGGAGAAACCCGGACGTCTGCTCGGTGGCCGAGGCGGATACATCGACGGCTTCGACGAGTTCGACCCCGGCTTCTTCGGTATCAGCCCGCGTGAGGCCGATCATATGGACCCTCAGCAGCGCAAACTGCTGGAGGTGGCCTGGGAGGCGCTGGAGGACGGCGGCCAGCGGCCCTCGGAGCTTGCGGGAAGCAATGCTGCCGTGTTCGTCGGCGCGTTCACGCTGGATTACAAGATCCTCCAGTTCTCCGACCTGGGCTTCGCCTCACTGGCCGCGCACACCGCGACCGGCACCATGATGACGATGGTCTCGAACCGCCTCTCCTACTGCTTCGACTTCCGAGGGCCCAGCCTGTCGATCGACACCGCGTGCAGTTCCTCCCTGGTGGCGGTCCACCTCGCCTGCCAGAGCCTCAACAACAGGGAGACCGATCTCGCGCTGGCCGGTGGCGTCCTGCTGCACATGGCACCGCAGTACACCATCGCCGAGACGAAGGGAGGCTTCCTGTCGCCCGACGGCCGCTCACGTACGTTCGACGCCGGAGCAAACGGCTACGTGCGGGCCGAGGGCGTCGGACTGGTCGCGCTCAAGCGGCTGGACGACGCCGTGCGCGACGGCGATCCGATCCACGCAGTGATCCTCGGCACGGGGGTCAGCCAGGACGGCCGTACCAATGGCATCACCGTGCCCAGCGCGGACGCCCAGGCCGCCCTCGTGGAACGCGTCTGCGCCGGTGCCGGCATCACACCCGGGGCCCTGCAGTACGTGGAAGCGCACGGCACCTCGACGCCGGTCGGAGACCCGATCGAGGCGAACGCACTGAGCAGGGCGCTGGCCGTGGGCCGCAGTCCCGGAGCCGCCTGCTATGTCGGGTCCGTCAAGACGAACATCGGGCACACCGAAGCGGCAGCGGGCATCGCCGGACTCATCAAGACCGTTCTGTGTCTCAAACACCGCCGTATCCCGCCCCACATCAACCTGGAGCGGATCAACACCGCCATCGACCAAGAATCCTCCCCGTACCGGATCCCGACCGAGCTGACCGACTGGCCCGAGCACGAGGGCCCCGCACGGGCCGGGGTGAACTCGTTCGGCTTCGGCGGCACGAACGCGCACGTCGTGTTGGAGGAGGCACCCGAGAGGAACACGCAGCCGGCCGCGCCGAACGAACGGGCCTGGAATCTCCTTCCATTGACCGCCCGGACCCCGGAGGTCCTGCCGGAGCTGGCGGCGGGCATCCGCCGTGAGCTGGCAGGGGACCACGGACCGGAGGTGTCACTGCCCGACCTCGGCTACACGCTGGCCCGCCGCCGCCAGCACCTCGAGTCGCGGCTCTCCGTCGTGTACTCCTCACGGGCCGATCTGGACGAAGGACTCGCCGCCTTCCTACGGGGTGAGCCTCACCCCCGGGTCGTCCATGGCAGGCAGCTCGACACCGAACAGCGCGGCGGCCTGGTCTGGGTCTTCACCGGCATGGGGCCGCAGTGGTGGGGCATGGGCCGCCAACTGCTCCAGGGCGATGAGGTGTTCCGGGACGCGGTCACCCGCTGCGACTTGGCCGTCCGCAAGCTCGCGGGCTGGTCCCTGATTGAGGAAATGACGGCCGACGAAGCCGGATCGCGCATGGCCGAGACATGGCTTGCGCAGCCGGCCAACTTCGCCGTCCAGGTGGGACTCGCGGCCATGTGGCGCCAGTACGGAGTGCGGCCCGACGCCGTGGTCGGTCACAGCACCGGCGAGGTCGCCGCCTTTTACGAGGCGGGGGTCTACACCCTGGAGGACGCGGTCAGGATCGTGGTGCACCGCAGCCGACTCCAGCAGAGGCTGACCGGGACCGGCACCATGCTCGCCGTGAGTCTGCCCGAGGAGGAGGCGCAGTTCCGGCTGGGCGCGTACGGGGACGGGGTGTCCGTGGCCGCGGTCAACAGTCCCTCGGCGGTCACGCTGGCCGGGGACCGTAAGGCGCTCGCCGAACTGGCGGACGAGCTGCGGTCCGAGCAGATCTTCGTCAAGTTCCTGACCGTGCAGGTCCCGTATCACAGCGCCGCAATGGAGGCGATCAAGGATGAACTGCTGGTCTCACTGGACGGGATCGAGCCCCGGGCGGCGACGGTTCCGCTGTATCTGACGGGCCAGGAAGGCACCGCGCACGGCAGCGAGCTGGACGCCGGCTACTGGTGGAAGAACGTCCGAGACCGGGTCCGCTTCCGCTCAGCCGTCGACCGGCTCGCCGACGACGGGTACGGGCTGTTCCTGGAGATCGGTCCGCATCCGGTGCTCGGCCACTCCATCCGTGAGTGCCTCGACGACCGGGGCGCGGCCGTACGGACCCTTCCGTCGATCCGCCGCCAGGAGAATGAACCGGAGCGTTTCGCCACCTCGCTGGCGGAGCTGCACAACCTCGGCGTACCCGTCGCATGGGACACCCTGCACCCGGCGGGCAGTCCGGTGGCCCTTCCCCGCTACCCGTGGAAACGCGACCGTTACTGGACGGAACCAGGCCCCGTGGCGAAGGTCCGCCTCGGCGGCGCCGACCATCCATTGCTGGGCCGCCGCACGACGCACACCGAACCCACTTGGCACACGACGCTCGACACCGAGCGGCTGCCCTACCTCGACGACCATCGCATCCAGTCCACCGTGGTTTTCCCGGCAGCCGGGTACCTGGAGATGGCCACCCAGGCGGTCCGATCCCTGACCGGAGGCACCCATGTCGTACTGACGGACATCGAATTCCGTAAAGCGCTCTTCCTGCCCGAGGGCGAGGACCGGGCCGTGCGCCTGACGCTCTCGTCGCAGAACGCGGCGTTCACGATCGCGTCGGCAGGGGAGAGCGAGGGCGACCGGGCGGTGCACGCGAGCGGAGTCGTGCGCTCCGGGCAGCCGCGCCCGGTCGGCTCCCGTGTCGATACCGCCGCCCTCCGGGCACGAACCCGGCGCCGGCTGGACGGCGAGGACTGCTACGCGGCGCTGGCCGACCTGGGTTACCACTACGGCCCCGCGTTCCGGGCCATTGAGGAGGTATGGATCGGTTCAGGTGAGGTCCTCGCCCGACTCCGTCCACCTGCGGTGATCGGTGACGACGCGGCCGGACACCACATCCATCCCGTGCTGCTCGACGCCTGCTTCCAGTCGTTGCTGACGACACAGCTCCTCGACGACGACGCGGGCAAGCAGACCTCCGGCATCCGCCTGCCCCTGTCGATCGAGGAGGTGTGCCTCGCCCCGGTGGGAGACCGGCCGATCTGGGTGCATGCCACGGTGACCCGCAAGCACGCAGACGAGCTCGTCGGGGACATCGCGGTCTACGCGGACAGCGGCGAACCACTGGGCGGCATCGGTGGATTCCGTGCAGCCGACGTGGAGAAGGCGTCTACCGCGGTCGGCCTCGGCACGATCGATTCCTGGCTCGCCGAGACCGTCTGGATCGACAGACCCTTCGACGCCCCCGAGGACGAGGGCGAGGACGGAGCCGTGGCCGGCGCCGACAGCCACGTATTCACCGGCAGCGACTGGCTGGTGTTCGCCGATCGCCAAGGCGTCGGCGACGCTCTCAGCGCCCTGCTCGCCGCGCGCGGCGAGCGCTGCCACCTCGTGCGTCCGGGAGACACATACCAAAAGAGTGGCGACGGAAGGGAGTTCACTGTCGTGCCAGGGTCCGCCACGGACCTGGAACGGCTCTTCGCCGACCTGGGCGAGGACGGCGGAAGCGGCCGGGGCGGCGAGGCCGACGGAGCATTCTTCACAACCGTCGTGCATCTGTGGAACCTCGACCGGCCGCACCTCGGTGCGACCACATCGCAGGACCTTGTACAGCACAGAGACACCGGGGCGTACTCGCTGATCGCGCTCGCCCGGACACTGCTCTGTCGCGGGGCCGGCGGCCGACTGCACATCGTGACGCGCGGTGCGCAGCACGCAGAGCCCGGCGAGACCGTCGAGCCATTGGGGGCGCCCGCCTGGGGGGTCGGCCGGGTGCTCAGGCATCAGGAGCTGATTTCCCACCGCGGCAAGCTGATCGATCTGGATCCCGGCCGACAGGGAGAGACGGACTGCTGGGCCGACGCCCGGGCGCTGCTGCGCGAGGTGCTGATCGACGACGAGGAGGAGATTGCGCTGCGCGGCGCCGGCCGCCTCACCAGCAGAGTGCGGCAGGCCGAAGGGCTGACGCGCCCTCTTCCGCTGCGACTGCGCGCCGACGCGAACTATCTGGTCACCGGTGCCTTCGGAGCGCTCGGCCGACTGCTCTGCCGGACGCTCGTACGGCGTGGGGCGCGCAGTCTGATTCTGATCGGACGTACCGCGCTGCCGGAGCGCTGCACGTGGCGCGGTCTCGACCCCGCCACTGCCGAGGGCCGTGCCGTGGCCTTCGTCAAGGAGTTGGAGGCGCTCGGCACGCGGATTGTCCTGGCACCGCTCGACATCACCGATGAGGCCGCGTTTACGGCCTGGCTCGACGCACACCGGCTCACCGACCCGCTGCCCATCCGCGGGGTGTTCCATCTGGCCGGTCAGGTCCGCGACACTCTCGTCGCGGACATGGACCACCGGTCGTTCGCCGAGGCCCACGATCCCAAGGCCGTCGGCGCCTATCTGCTGCACCGGCATCTGCGGGACGAACCGCTCGACCACTTCGTCCTGTTCGCCTCGATCGCTTCACTGATGACCACGGCGGGCCAGACCAACTACGCCGCCGGGAACGCGTTCCTGGACGCGCTGGCCCAGCACCGTCGGGCGCTCGGCCTGCCGGGGCTGAGTGTGGACTGGGGTCCGTGGGCCACCGGCATGATCGAGGAGCTGGGGCTCGTCGACCACTATCTCCACAGCCGGGGGATGAGCTCGCTCGCACCGGACGTCGGCATGGCGGTCCTGGAACGCGTCATCGGCCAGGACCGGGCCCAGTTGCTCGTCGCGACCGTCGTCGACTGGCCGGTGTTCCTGGCCTGGTACGCCTCGCCGCCCTCGCTGGTGGCCGAACTGGCGGCGACGGCCTCCGTCGGCACGGCCACCGGGGCGGGCGACGGCATCCTCGACGCCTTCCGCGACGCGGACGCGCAGGAACGCCTCGCCCTGGTGACCCGGCGGTTCACCGAAGTGGCCGCCTCGGTGCTGCGGACGAGTCCCGATCAGATCGACCCTCAGGCGGGCCTCAACGCCCTGGGACTCGACTCTCTCCTGGCGATGGAGCTGCGCGCTCGGCTCAGCTCCGAGCTCGGCGTCGCTCCGCCTGTGGTGGCCCTGCTGAGTGGTACTCCGGCCGGCGAGCTGATCGCACAGCTCCACGACGGTCTGGCCGAGTCGGTGGCGTTCGCGGCGGGCGGTGACGACACGGCTGAGGTGGAGGTGTTCAAGGACGAGCTCCGTCATCCGCTGACGCAGAACCAGAAGGCCCTGTGGTTCCTCAGGCAGCTCAACCCCGAGGGCTACGCGTACAACATCGGCGGCGCGGTCGAAGTACGTGTCGCACTCGACCCCGAGCTGATGTTCGAGGCTGTCCGTTGCCTGGTCGCACGTCACCCCGCGTTGCGGACCAACTTCCTCACAGTGGACGGCCTGCCGTTGCAGCAGGTGTCGACGGCCCAAAGCCCGGACATCGCGCTGTTCGACGTGCAGGATCAGGAGTGGGAGGACATCCACCGTACAATCGTGGCGGAATACCGCAGACCGTACGACCTCGAGCATGACCCGCTGTTCCGCTTCCGTCTTTTCAAACGCGGGCACGACCGCTGGGTGATCATGAAGGCGGTCCACCACATCGTCTCCGACGCGATCTCGACGTTCACCTTCATCGAGGAACTCCTCGCGGTGTACGAGGGGCTGCGCCAGGGCCGTACGCCCTCGCTGCCGCCGGTCACCGCGCGCTATCTGGACTTCCTCAACGCGCAGAACCGCTTCCTGGCCGGTCCTGCGGCGCAGCACATGCTCGACTACTGGCGCTCGCATCTGCCGGCCGAGGTGCCGGTCCTGGAGCTGCCTGTCGACAAGCCCCGTCCGACCGTGCAGACACACAACGGGGCCTCGGAGTTCTTCGTGCTGGACGCGGCTCTCACCGCCCGTGTGCACGCCCTGGCCCGCGAGCACGACGTGACCCCGTTCATGGTGCTGCTCAGTGCCTACTACGTGCTGCTGCAACGCTATTCCGGTCAGGATCACGTCATCGTTGGCAGCCCGGTCACCGGCCGGACCGAGCAGGAGTTCGCCTCGGTCTACGGCTACTTCGTCAACCCGCTCCCGCTGCACGCGGATCTGTCCGGCGAACCTTCGGTCGCCCAACTGCTGCAACAGGTCCGCACGACCGTGCTGGGCGGCCTCGACAACCAGGATTACCCGTTCGTCCTGCTGGTCGACAAGCTCGGGCTCCAGCACGACCCCAGCCGCTCCGCGGTGTTCCAGGCCATGTTCATCCTGCTGACCCACAAGGTCGCCACCGAGAAGTACGGCTATCGGCTCGAGTACATCGAACTCCCGGAGGAAGAGGGGCAGTTCGATGTCACCCTGTCCGTCTACGAAGATGAGGCGGAGCATCGGTTCCACTGCGTCCTCAAGTACAACACCGACCTGTTCCTGGCGGAGACCATGCGGCGGATGGCCTCGCACTACACCACACTGCTCGACAGCATGACCCGGGCACCGGCCGATCAGCCCACCTCCCGGCTGGAGATGCTGACTGCCGAAGAGCGCGAGCGGCTGGTCTGCGAGTGGAGCGGCGCCGGGCGCACCACGCTGCCTCCCGGCGCCGGGGAGCGTGAGGCGGGCCGTGTCCGTCCGGTGCATCAGCTGATCAGCGCGGTCGCCGCCCGGTGCCCGGACGCTGTGGCGGTGACGGCGCCGGCGCCTCACGGGGCGGGCCTCCGGCTCACGTACGCGGAACTGGACCAACGCTCCGGGGAGCTGGCCCGGCGGCTGCGAACGCTGGGGGCCGGTGCCGGCTCGGTGGTGGCGCTGTGCCTGGACAAGTCGCCCGACCTGGTCATCGCACTGCTGGCGGTGCTCAAGGCCGGTGGCGCCTATCTCCCGATCCCGCCCGACCACCCGGCCGACCGCGTCGCCCACACCGTGCGGACAGCGGCCGCCACCCTCGTCGTCGTCGAGGACGACGCCTGCCGGGACCGGATGGCGGGGCTGTCGGCCGAGACGCTGACCCTGCGGGAGCTGTACGAGGCCGCGCCCGATGCGGACGGTGAGCGGGCGCCGGAGGCCGGATCCGAGGACCTCTCGGTCCTCGACTCGCCCGCATACATCATCCACACCTCCGGTTCGACCGGGCTCCCCAAGGCAGTGCAGGTCAGCCACCGGAACCTCGCCTCGGCGTACGGAGCCTGGCTCCAGGAATACCGGCTGGACCGTGACGTGCGGGTGCACCTCCAGATGGCGGCCCCGTCGTTCGACGTCTTCACCGGCGACCTGGTGCGCGCACTGTGCTCGGGCGGCAATCTGGTACTGGTCGACCGTGATCTGCTTTTCGACACCGAACGCCTGTACCGGACCATGCGCGAAGAACACGTCGACTGCGCGGAGTTCGTCCCCGCTGTCGTACGCGGTCTCATGGACCACTGCGAACGCGAGGGCCTGCGGCTGGACTTCATGCGTCTGCTGGTCGTCGGGTCCGATGCGTGGAAGGCAGGGGAATACCGACGACTGCGCGAGCTGTGCGGTCCGCACACCCGCCTGCTCAACTCCTACGGGGTTACCGAGGCCACCATCGACAGCGCCTGTTTCGAAGGACCCGTCGACGACCTGGAACCGGGCCGGACGGTGCCGATCGGGCGCCCCTTGAGCAACAGCACGCTCCATGTGCTGGATCAGCACGGTGAGCCCGTGCCGCCCGGCGTACCGGGCGAACTGTGGATCGGCGGCGAGGGCGTCGCACTCGGCTACGCGGGGGACCCCGCGCAGACGGTCCAGCGATTTGTGACCCGGACACTGAGCCGGGAGTCGGGCGCCGCACCCGTACGCCTCTACCGCAGCGGCGACGCGGCGCACTGGGACGCGGACGGTCGGGTCCATCTGCTCGGGCGGGTCGACGGCCAGGTCAAGCTTCGCGGCCATCGGATCGAGATCGGCGAGATCGAGGCCCACCTCGCCCAGTGGCCCCAGATGACCCGGACGGTCGTCACGGTGCGCCCCGACGCCCGGGGGGAGGACGTGCTCTGCGCCTACTGCGTACCGGCGGACGGCTCAGCGCTCGACCGGCGCGCGCTGCGTAGGCACCTTGAGGGACTGTTGCCCGCGTACATGGTTCCTTCCCACTTCGTCGCTCTGCCGGAACTGCCGCTGACCGCCAACGGCAAGGTCGATGTCGCCAACCTGCCGATGCCCCGGTTCGACGCGGACGACGAGCCGGAGGAACTGCTCGGCACACCGTTCGAAGTGAGCATGGCCCGGCACTGGAAGGAACTGCTCGGGCTGGAGCGGGTTGGCCTGACGCACGAGTTCTTCGAGGTCGGAGGCAGCTCCATCAAGCTCATCGAGCTGATCCACCGAATGCGGCAGGAGTTCGGCGTCGGCATCCCCGTCAGCCTGCTGTACCGGGTCACGACCCTGCACGGTATGGCCGCCACGGTGGAGCGTCTCGCCACCGGCAAGAGCGCGGACGACCTGCCCTGCCTGGACTTCAACAGCGACCGGGAGACGACGGTGTTCTGCTTCCCGCCGGCGGGCGGCCATGGACTCGTCTACCGGGGGTTCGCCGCCCAGCTGCCCGAGTACCGTCTGATCGCCTTCAACTACGTCCCCGGCGAAAGCAAGGTGGCCCGCTACGCCGACCTCGTCGAGTCCCTCCGGCCCGAGGGCAGATGCCTGCTGCTCGGCTACTCCCTCGGCGGCAACCTTGCGTTCGAGGTGGCCAAGGAGCTCGAAGAACGGGGACGCGACGTTGCCCACGTGATCGTCCTGGACTCGCGCCGCATCCTGGAGCCCTACGTCCCCGGCCGCGAACATTTCGAGATCTTCGAGGCAGAACTGGCCGAACACCTGTTCAAGCACACGGGGTCGGAGGCCGTCGCCCGCGAAACCCTCGACCACGCCGCGGAGTACCTGGCGTTCTGCGGCCGCACACCGAACCTCGGTGTGGTGTCCGCGACCGTCAGCGTCGTCACGGACGAGGACAGGACAGCCCTCTACGCCGTGGGCGCACGCGGCACCTGGCACGGCAGCTCCACCACGGCCACAGCCGTGCTGCGCGGCTCGGGAATCCACGCCGACATGCTCGACCCCAAGCATCTGGCCCGCAACGCCGAGCTGGTGCGCGGCATCCTCCAGGAGGGCGGCGCCGATGGCCGGTGACATCGACGCGTGGAGCGCCCGTGAGCGGGAGGCGGACGGCAGACCCCGTGTCATCGTGATCGGCGCGGGAGTAGCCGGAATGTCCACCGGATGCTACGCGCAGATGAACGGGATGCGGTCGCGCATCTTCGAAAAGCACGTGCTGCCCGGGGGCTGCTGCACGGCCTGGTCGCGCGACGGCTACATCTTCGACTACTGCATCGAGTGGCTGATCGGCACGGCCACCGGCAACGACGCCCACCAGGTGTGGCGCGAACTGGGGGCGCTCGACGGCAAGACCATCACCAACTTCGAGATGTTCAACCGAGTCGTCGACGAGACCGGCCGGTCAGTGGTCTTCTACAACGACCCGGACCGGCTGGAGCGGCACCTGCTCGCCCTCTCGCCCGCCGACGCCCGGCTGATCCGCTCGTTCTGCCGCGATCTGAGGCGATTCATCGCCATCGACCTGTATCCGTTCCTGACCGCCCCCGCCCTGCGGACCGTACGCGAAAGAGCGGCGACGCTGCGCACCGTCCTGCCCGCGTTCCGCCTGTTCTGGCGTACGGCGGCGACGCCGATGCACGAGTTCGCCGACCGGTTTCAGGACCCGTTGCTGCGCCGGGCGTTCCGCAACATCTTCTTCCAGGACCCGGAGGGCTTCCCGCTGCTC
The DNA here is from genome assembly GCF_055563255.1 of Streptomyces sp. NPDC002958. Classification (NCBI taxonomy): domain Bacteria; kingdom Bacillati; phylum Actinomycetota; class Actinomycetes; order Kitasatosporales; family Streptomycetaceae; genus Streptomyces; species Streptomyces sp. NPDC002958. Next base: position 103,608 of record NZ_JBVHDS010000017.1, read on the forward strand.
CCCTACCTGTTCAACATGGCCAGTGCCCACCACCACAACGCCGGTTTTCCGCAAGGAGGTTCGCTGGGACTGGCCCGGTCGATCGAGGAGCGGTACAAGGCGCTGGGCGGCGAGATCAGCTACCGGGCACGCGTCGAACGGATCATGGTCGAGGACGGGCGTGCCGTCGGCATCGAACTGCGCAACGGCCGGCGGTACTACGCCGACCATGTCGTCTCGGCCTGCGACGGCCACACCACGATCCACGGCCTGCTGCAGGGCCGGTACACCGGGCCGCGGATCGACAAGCTGTACAACGACCTGCTGCACCGTCCCGGCACCCTGTTTCCCGCCGTGGTCTCCGCCTTCGTCGGGGTCCGGGGCGGCCTGGGCCCCGACCGGGCGCACAGCACCACGTATCTGCTCTCTCCCGAGGACTCCGCACGACTGCCCGGCGCACTCCAGAGCAGTCTGGTGGTCCAATTGCGCTCCGACTACTCGGACGGGTTCGCCCCGCCCGGACGATCGGTGGTCCACTGCACCTACTTCAGCGACTTCGCCCACTGGAAGGCGCTGCGTGCCCGCGACCGCAAGGAGTACCGGGCGCAGAAGCGCCAAGTGGCGGACTTTGTAAGGGACTTCCTGGAACGCCGCCTGCCGGGCACGGCCGATCGCATCGAACTGGTCGATGTCGCTTCCCCTGCGACGACCAGGCGCTACACCGGGAACCACGACGGTTCCATCCTCGCCTGGAAGGCGTTCTCCGAGGCCGATGACATCGCGGCCAAGCTGGTCGGCAAGGACCGCATGCGCCTGCCGGGCCTGCGCGGCTTCTCGATGGCCGGGCAGTGGGTCGGCATGGGCGGCCTGATCCGTGCCGCGTCGACCGGCCGCTTCGTCGTGCAGTACCTCTGCGACGAGCTGGGACGCGGGTTCACGGCGTGTGAGAGCCGGGGCGGCGAGCCGTGGCATCCCGGGAAGCTGGGCCGTCTGCCCCAACTCGACAAATGGTCCGCGCGCGGGGATACCCGCACATGAACACCGAGGAGAGCAGGTTCTTGTCGCGTTCCGAACGAGAGTCGATGATCATCATCGGCGCAGGGCTCGGCGGTCTGTCCACCGGCTGCTACGCCAGGATGAACGGCTATCGCACCCAAATCCTGGAGATGCATGAACTGCCCGGTGGCTGCTGCACGGCCTGGGACCGTGGCGACTTCACTCTGGACCCCTGCGTCAGCTGGCTCCTCGGCAGCGGCCCCGGCAACGAGATGCACCAGATCTGGCTGGAGCTGGGCGCGTTGCAGGGCAAGGAGGTTCGGCACTTCGATGTGTTCAACGTGGTGCGCGGCCGTTGCGGACGGGCCGTGTACTTCTACTCCGACCCCGACCGGCTCCAGGCACATCTGACGGACATCTCGCCCGCCGACTCCGCTCTGATCCGGGACTTCTGCAAGCAGCTGCGCACGTTCCGCAGATGCCTCGCCGTCTATCCGTTCCTCAAGCCGGTGGGGTTGATGCCGACGCTGGAACGCTGGCGCATGCTGGCCTCCTTCGTCCCGTACTTCAACGTCGTGCGCAAAACCATCAGTGTCCTGATGACCGACTACTCGGCCAGGTTCAAGGACCCGCTGCTGCGTGAGGCGTTCAACTTCATCCTGTACGAGAAGCATCCGGCGTTTCCCGTGCTGCCGTTCCACTTCCAGCTCGCCTCGCACGCGAACCTCTCCGCGGGCGTCCCCGAGGGAGGGTCGCTCGGGCTGGCCGAGTCCATTGAGCGGCGCTACCGCAGGCTAGGCGGGGAAGTGACCTACAACGCCAAGGTCGAAGAGGTGCTCGTCGAGGACGACCGTGCGGTCGGGGTGCGGCTGAGCGACGGGAAGGAACTGCGCGCCGACATCGTCGTCTCGGCCTGCGACGGCCGCACCACGATGATGGATCTGCTGGGCGGCCGCTACCTCAACGAGGCGTACCGCCGTCTCTACACCCGGACCATCCGAGAACCCGGCATGGTGTTCCCCGGGTACTTCACGCTCTTCCTCGGCCTGCGCCGTGACTTCCCCGACGCCGACCCCTGCACGACCTATCTGCTCGATGAAACGGAAGCGGCCGAACTGACCGGCATACGGCACCCGAGCATCAACGTCCAGTTCCGCAGCAGGCACTACCCGGAACTCTCCCCGCGCGGGACGAGCATCGCGTACGTCACCTACTTCTGCGACATTGCCCCCTGGCGGGCCCTGGACGATGGCCCGGAGCAGGTCACCCGGACCCGTGGCGGCAAGGAACTCCACACGCTGCCGGTACGCCACGGCCGCGGGTACTACACGGCCAAGCGGCGGGCCCGTGACGCACTCGTCGCATTCCTGGAACGGCGCCACCCCGGCATCGCGGACGCGATCGTCGTGCGCGATGTGTCGAGCCCGCTCACCCAGGTCCGTTACACGGGCAACTACGACGGCACAGTGCTCGGCTGGCAGCCCTTCGTGGAGAGCGGCGAGACGCTGGAGACGCTCATCAAGAAGCACGGCCCCGGCCTGCCCGGACTGCGGAACTTCTACCAGTCCGGCGTATGGGCGACGACGGGTGGCCTGATCCGCGCGGCGGCGGCCGGTCGGCATGTCATGCAGTTCATCTGCCGGGACGACGGCCGGACGTTCACCGCGTCCGTCGACGAGAGCGGGCCGCCTCCGACCCATCGCGTCATCCCGGTGGGGCCCCGGCCGGACACACGGCCCGTCACAGAGGGCGGTCCGGCCCTCGCCGAGAGGAAGGGAACGGGATGAAAACGAAGAAATGGGTCGTGAACGAGCACATCGAGGGCATCCCCGACGTCGAGCGGGTCTACGAACAGGTCGAGGAGGAACTCGACATCGACCTCGCCCCGGACGAGATGCTGCTGAGGACCCGATATGTATCGGTGGACCCCTACCTCCAGGGGATCGCACTGGACACCCCGCTCGGCGCGCACATGGGCGCCGACTCGATCATGGAAGTACTGGAAGCGGGTCCGCTGGCGGCCCACCGGCCGGGCGATCTGGTGCAGGGGTTCGGCGGCTGGCGCACCCATCTCGTCAGCAACGGCGAGGCGACCCCTTGGCAGACGGGGACGTTTCCGATGGTCTTTCCGGCCTTCCGCCGTCTCAACCCGCGCTGGTACGACGACGCGCTGCCGCTCCCCACCGCGCTGAGCGTCATGGGCGGTCCCGGCATGACGGCCTGGGGCACCCTGACCAAGTTCCTGACGGTCCGCTCCGGGGACACGGTCGTGATCAGTGGCGCCTCCGGCTCCGTCGGCTCGCTGGTCGGCCAGCTGGCCAAGCTCGCGGGTGCCCGGGTGGTGGGCACCACCTCGACGGCGGAGAAGGCGGAGTACCTCGATGGGCTGGGATTCGACGCGGTCGTCGTCTACCGCCACGGGGACAGCTGCGAAGCGGTACGGGACGCCCTCACCCGGGTCGCACCGGACGGGGTCGACAAGTACTTCGACAATCTGGGCGGCACGGTGACCGATGCCGTGTTCTCCATGCTCAATGTCGGCAGCCAGGTGGCCGTGTGCTGGCAGTGGGCCACCCAGGTCGGCCGGGAGTTCTCCGGGCCACGGCTGCTGCCGTACATCATGTTCCCGCGCACATCGGTGCGTGGCATCTTCTCGCTGGAATGGTTCACCGAGCAGAACTGGCGCGCGCTTCACGAGGAGCTCGGCGGCAAGGTCCGGCGGGGTGAAGTCCGCTGCGGGCACACCCTCCACCACGGCTTCAAGAACATTCCGGATGCCTATAGGAGCCTTTACCAGGACACGGGGGCCAGCCGGGGCAAGGTGCTGGTCGAACTCTGACTTCCGGTTCCCCGTGGAACCCTGCTCCCGCTCCCCGCCCGCCCGTGCCCGTACGCCGGTGCCGCCCCGCCGCCCGCTCGCCCAGGCCCGCCCCGCAGTCCGCCGTGCCCGTGCATGACTGGAGGTCCCGTGCCCCGCTCCCACGACACCGACGCGATGACCGGCCCGCCGTCACTTCCTCTGCATTGTCTGAGGTTCGAGCCACCCGGACCGCCCAGGCCCGTCGCGTTGCCCGACGGGGCTCAGGCCTGGCTGGTGAGCCGGTACGACGACGTACGCAAGGTCCTGACCGATACCCGGTTCGGACGCGCACAGCTCCACGCACCGGACGCCCCGCCCCTGACGGGAGAATCCGGCCTGGTGGGCAGCCTCGACCTGATGTTCAACCAGGACGGCGAGGACCATCTGCGCCTGCGCCGCACCCTGCGGCGTGCGTTCACGCCGAGGGCCGTGGCCCGCTGGCGGCCCTGGATTGTCTCGATCGTGGAACAGCGCCTGGACGCACTCGCCGGCAGCGCCCCTCCGGTGGATCTCGTGGCCCGCTTCACCCTTCCGCTTCCGGTCGAGGTGATCAGCCGGCTGATGGGTCTCGACACCCCGGCGCGGGAACGGCTGCGCCACTGGAGCCAGTACGCCTTCTCCGACGGTTCCCACCCCAAGGAGGAAATGGAGTCGGCGCTGGCGGAGTTCGCCGCCTTCGGAACTGCGCTGCTGGCCGAGCGGCGCAGCACGCCGGGCGACGATCTGACCAGCGTGCTGGTCCGGGCGGCCGATGAAGAGGGCGGTATCCCGGAGGCACAACTGGTCGACCTCGTGTGCGGACTGGTGGTGGGCGGACACGACAGCACGATGACGATGCTCGGAAACTCCCTGCTGTATCTGCTCGGCGAACGACCGGAAAGCTGGTCCCGTCTGGGGGAGGACGAACAGGCCGCCGGAATGGTGGCCGAGCGGCTGCTGCATCTGGTACCGCTCGGCGACGACCGGGGGACCGCGCGCCACGCCGCCGCCGACGCAGAGGTCGGCGGCGTGACCATCCCGGCCGGCTCGGTGGTTCTCGCCGACTGCGGCATGGCCAACCGTGATCCTGATGTATTCCCGCCCCGGCAGTTCGACGACCTGTTCGCACCCTTGGAGGCCCCCACGCTGTCGTTCGGCGCCGGCCCGCACTACTGCCTGGGCGCCTGGCTGGCCCGGCTCGAACTCCAGCTGTCCCTGCACCGACTCGCCGCCCGCTTCCCCGGCCTCCGGCTGGCGAGACCCGAGGACGGAGTCGAGTGGCGGCGCGGCACCACATCCCGCAGCCCTCAGCGGATCGTAGTCACCTGGTAGGAGGAGACGACATCCGGCACCGCCGATCGGGGCCGGCTCACAGTTGCTGGCGTGAGCGGGATACCGGTGGGGGAGGAGGGACGGACGACGCAGTCCGGACCTGCGCCCGTGGCCCGACCGAAGCTTCGGGCCGGTGAGCTCCGATGATCCGTCAGGAAAGCGCGGCAAAGGAGGGACCGGGGTTGCCGGTCGGGGCAACGGAGGGACGGGGTGCAGTGTGCAGGCGGCGCTCTCAGGGTGTGCGCCTGCTCAGCGCAAGTGCACCGGTAGCGATTCGATGCCGTACACGATCGACAGCTTGCGGAAGGCCAGGTCCTGGGGCGGGACGGCGAGGCGCATCCGGGGAAACCGCCGGGCCAGGGCCGGGTAGGCGGAGCGCAGTTCCATACGCGCCAGTTCGGCGCCGATGCAGCGGTGGATTCCGTAGCCGAATGCGAGATGCCCTGAGGTGTCGCGGTGCGGGTCGAAGCGTCCGTCGTCCATCACGTACGACCTGTCGCGGTTGGCGCCGCTCAATGAGCAGAGCACCATGTCGCCCTGGGGAATGACCACTCCCGCTATCTCCATGTCCTGACGGGCGAACCGGGGGAAGGCGATCTGCACAGCGGAGAGGTAGCGCAGCACCTCTTCCACGAACGGTGCGGCCAGTGCGTCGTCCGTCCGAATCCGCTCGAGGACGTCCTCGTTCTGCAGCAGTACGAGGGATCCGAGGGCGATCGTGCTGGCGGTCGTCTCGAACCCGCCGGTGAGCACGCCGTCGGCGAGGCCCGCGAGTTCCTCGTCGTCGACGCTGTCGCCGTGCTCCTTCACGATCATGCCGAGGAGGCCGTCGCCCGGCGCCTCGCGTTGCATCTTGACCACATTCCTGAAGTACGCCAGCGACGCCGACATGGCACCGAAGGGTGCGGTCGTTCCACCGAACAGGTCGAAGCGGTCCATGGCCAGCCGCTGGAAGTCGTGGCGGTCCTCGTAGGGCACGCCGAGCAGCTCACAGATCGTGAGGGAGGGGATCGGCAGCGCGAACTCCTGCACCAGGTCGACCGGGTCCTGTCGGCCTTCCATCGCGTCGAGGCGTTCCTCGATGATGGCATCGATCCTGGGGGTGAGGCGACGCAGCCGACGCATCGTGAATTCGGGGGTCAGGATGCGGCGCAGCCGCGTATGCACCGGGGGATCGCTGAACCCGAGGCCGCCGGGACTCTGCTCAGCTGCCACTCCGGCGTTCATGGCGAGGTGGGCGAAGTCGGTACTGAACCCGTCGACCGATCCGAGAACGGCTTTCGACTCCTCATGGCCGGTGACCACCCACGCGTCCATACCGAACGGCAGCGAGACCTTGGATATCGGCGCCTTCGCCCGGAGCCCGGCCAGTTTGTCCACCGGGTCCAGGCCATCCCTGCGCATCAGCATCAGCAGGTCTTCGGGCAGCAGCCTGATCGTGGAAGAACCGATCCCGTTCTTCTGGATCCTGGACAGGTAAGTGCGCCCAAGCCGGGCGGTGATACGAGAACGGAACTGCGTCCTCAACGTGTTCTCCATGGGTCGTCGCGCGGTCCGCACATACGGTGCGGACATGAGAGGGCTGTTCAACAGGCTCGGAAGTGGACATCGGTCGGCGCCAACACGGCTGGTGCCGAAAGACGTTGTGTCTCAGGGCATGAGCCGGAAGAGCGCTGGTAGCACACGGTAGCGTGAGCGGGCGCGGTGCTCGGTCGGCATGCATTCGAAGCCAGGACAGACCGTCCGCGGCGGAGTCCGCTGCCTGCCCGTGCTCGCTGCCCACGTGGTCGAACACGGGATGGCCGAGCGGTCGGCCTCTGTTCCGAAATGCCTGGCAGGCGGTGCCGTTGCAGTCGGCGGCCGTCAGTCGGCCGACTGCTCCGCGATGCGCGGATTCATGAGCAACGTGGGGCCTGCAATGGATTTGCGGCGGAAGCCGATTGAATGCCCCAGTTCTGTAGTGAAGGCACGCTCCATGGGCGACGGGACCGTGCCAGTCCGGCCGGCAGCGTAGAACTATGCTCGGAGGCGTGACCGAGACTGAGTGACTGTCCCTACGGCCCCTTCGGATCTCCGATGTCGATGCCTTCGTCGACCTCCATGGAGACCCGAGAATCAACCGGTTCGTCGGCTCCTTCTCCCGTCAACAGGCGTTGGAACGGCTTGCTGCGGTTGAGCGTCAGTGGGCTGAGCGGGGGCACGGGCTGCGCGGTTGAACTCAGGTCGAGCGGCGAACTCATCGGCCGAAGCGGCCTTCAGTACTGGGAGCAGTCCGACGAAGTCGAGTTGGGGTGGACGCTTCGTGCGGAGCACTGGCGCAGGTCGAGATCCACGGCATCTCCTAAGGCTCCAACGCCATGCCCTCAAGCCGGTGTCCCTTGGACAGTGTCATCGGAAAGACCGGCGAAGATCAACGGAGCAGGCCTGGCCACCCCTTGAGCACCAGGCGGGGAGACGCGGCTGCCGACGGCCGGAACCGACAAGTCGCGCTGCCCTCATGGGCGACCGATCACGCCAGCTGTTGGAGGCCTGCGCGCAGCGTATGTTCCCGCGCCTGCCGCCAGCAGCATCACACAGCCCGTGAAGATCAGCCCGGCCTGGCGCAGCCCGAGCCATGTGGCCATGGCGCCGACGCCGACCACCGGCACTGAGATCCCGGTGTAGGCGACGACGAAGAATGCCGAAATGGTGCCGCCACGATGCTGTGCCGGAGCCGCGCCGCTGACCAGGGTGAGTGCCGCGCGAAAGGCCAGTCCCTGGCCGGTGCCGCCGCACAGGGCGCCCAGGACGAGCAGGGGCAAGGAGTCGGCGATCAGCGATGACGCCACCAGCAGCAGGCCCACGACCAGGATGCCGCACCCCACGGGGAGCGCGAGGTGCGCGCCGATCCGTTGTGTCAGGGACTGCCCGATGGTCGAAGCGAGGAACACGGAGAACACCACGGAGCCCGAGACGGCCAGGTTGTGCACACCCAGCGTCTGCGAGGCAAAGCTCGGCGCGACCGCTGTGAACAGCCCGAGTAGCGCGAACCCGGCGAACGCCGCCAGTGAGGCGGGCATGAACACACCCTTCACCTCGGGAGGCACCGTGACCCCCTGCGGCGCAAGCGGCGGCCATCGCTTGGGTTTCGCCACGGTCTCCGGCAGGAACCAGGTGATCCCACAGGCCACGGCCACGAGCCCCAGGTGGACCCAGAACGGCAGCGTCAGCGGCCAGGGCGTGTACTGCGCGAGGAGGCCGGAGAGCAGTGGCCCGCAGCCCAGACCACCCATGTTCGCCGCGGTGGCGGCGAACCCGGCCCGCGCCTTCTGCCCTGGACCGGCCAGCTCGATGACGGCCGCTGTTGCCGCGCCGCTCAGCAGGCCGGCCGCGCAGCCGGACAACAGCCGCCCCGCGAAAAGCAGAGGCAGACCGCTCTCCATGAGAAAGCAGCCCGCACTCGCGGCCGACAAAGCCATGGCGCCCAGGAGCACGGGTCTGCGACCGACCTCGTCGGAGTAATTTCCCGCCACCAGAAGCACGGTGATGACCGCGATGGCATACACGGCGAAGACAACGGTCACCACCAGCTCGGAGAATCCGATCTTTTCCTGGTAGAGCCCGTACAACGGTGTGGGCAGGGTGGTTCCGGCCATCCCGATGGCGAACACCGCTGCCGCAGCCCGATAGCCCGGTCGCCGACCAGCGGCTGCGTTCCCTGCGCCCTCGCGAATGATCACGCACGTCACCCAGGGAATCGGGGTCGGGAATCGTCAGTTCCAGAGTTTATACGTCATCACCTGCTGCGTATGTGCTGGTCTGCTGTCGGTGTAGATGAGTTGCAGCCGGGTGAATCGCTGTAGCTCAGGATGCCTCTGCCAGGTTTCTGGGCGGTCGAGCCTCACAATGACAGGGTAGGAGTGGAATTTTCCTGCGGCGCAATAGGGCTGACAGTCATTCACCACATCGAGTCCGCTACCCACGGCGGATGTCGCTCCCCAGGTGTTCCAGCGGAGTGTGGTGAGGCGATTGTTTCCATCCCCGCATGCGAGCAAGAACTCGTCGGGTCGTATCTGGGAATTCCAGAAACAGTCGACGGCCACGACGTGAACGGGTGAGGGTGCCCTCGCGGAAGCGGGTGACGGTACTACTGCCGCTACAAGCGCTGTAGCAGCACACAGCATGAGCGCTGTCTTGCGTTTGTCTCCCTGCATACCGGCTCCCCAGCTGCCTCTTTTCGAGCCCACGCCACCTTCCGTGCACACCTGACTCGCCCCGCGCGCCGAGGTCTGCGCCTCGGGGGCAGTCATCGGCGGCGGTGCCATTCCTTCAGTTTCAGTGGCCGTTCTTGAATCGACAGTACGACCGCGCCCAGGGATGCACCACCCGTACAGGTGGTTGCCGCGCCGAGCAGTACGAGCCGCCAGGGCCATGTGCCCCGTAGCTGCGGTGACGCAGACCTGCCTTCCTCGGGAGAGTTCGTTCACGCAGACGGTGGACAACGCCGCCTTGACCGGCACGGACGTCGCGTCGAACGCCGTTTCCGCCACGACACGTGCCTCGCGGTGCGCCGCCTCGTCGGCGACCGCAAGTGCACCCCGCAGCAGCCTCCAGGTCGGGGCGCACTCGGCCACCTGGTGGGAGGCATGGCGGTGGGCTCGAGAGGCATGGCGGTGGGCTCGATCAGCCACGTCCCCATGTTGAAGGGGTGGAAGTGGACGTCGTGGTGGCTGTGGGCCAGTCCGCGCAGCCGGAGCAGCGCACGCAGCGTCCAGGCGGAGCCCTCAGCCTCGAGCCAGAACGGCACCGCAGCCGATTCCGGCTGCAATTGCTGCTGCGGCGGGGTCGACAGCCGGTCCGGCGGTACGGCTACGCCTCTCCGCCCCAACCTCTGGTCCGTGCGCCGGTGCAAACACAAACGTGGCAGCTGCGTCAGGCGTCAACAACCGTGATAGAAGAGGGCGTTATGAAACACGAGACGTACAACGCAGACCAGTTCCACAGTGCTGTTCCGCACTCAGCCCGCGTCTGGAACTACTGGATTGGTGGCAAGGACCACTACCCAGTGGACCAGGAGCTGGGAGATCAAGTCATCGCGAGCTACCCCCAGACGCGGGACCTCGCCCTGGCGTCACGCGCCTTTCAGGCGCGTGCGGTGCGGTATCTGGCCGAAGCGGGAATAACCCAGTTCCTTGACATCGGGACCGGGCTTCCCGTGCAGAACAGCACCCATGAGGTCGCGCAGAGCGTCGAGCCAAAGGCTCGCATCGTGTACGTCGACAACGACCCGCTGGTACTGGCACATGCCCGCGCCTTGCTGACAAGTGCACCAGAGGGGATGACGGACTACGTGCACGCGGACATGCTGGAAGCCGAGCAGGTACTCCAGGAAGCGGCGCGCACCCTGGACATGACACGACCCTTGGCCGTGATGGTGCTGTCCACACTTGGGCACCTCCAGCCCCAGGCCGGCATCGAGCTCATGCGCCAGTACATGGCCGGCACAGCGGCGGGCAGCTATCTGGTCCTCTGCGACACGGTCGCCACGCCCCAGACGCTCGCCGCGCAGAAGGCCTACGCGGCGGGCGACACTCCGCCATACCTGGTGCGCCAGCCGGAGGAGATCCTCGCGAGCGCCGACGGGATGGAGTTGGTCGAGCCCGGATTCGGGTCGATCACCCTCTGGCGAACGAACGAAGAGGACCTTGAACCGGTCGACCAGTGGGGGTTCGTCGCCCGTAAGGTGTAGAAGTCGGCGACTGCATTGTTTCTCCGTTCGGATCCAGGTAAGTCAATTGGCCCAGGAACCTGCATTCGAGTTCCCTCCGGGCAGCTGTTTGACTCGTTATCACCATGATGTCGGCCGACATGGCCCCCTGCGCGTTCGGCGTTGTTGAGGTTGTTGAGGTTGGTGAGTGACGACCGGTTTTGCCCTGACTGGCCCTGCCTCATCCCTGGATGCGCCGTTGTGCGACCTCTGCATCGGCTGCGGAGTTCTCATGCCTGCGCTACGAGTGGGACTTCGGTGACGGCGAGACTGCGACCACGACGGAACCAGCGATCACCCACACCTACCGCGAGTCCGGCCATCGATCCGTCACCGTCCCTTCACCGACGACGAGGACTGCTCGACCCAGCTGATCCACACGGGCCGGACCGTCAGGTGCAACGCCGGCCCGAGGGCCCGCGCATCTCTGGAGTTCTCGGGGTGATGCAGAGCGCTCCCCCGCTGCCCGCACCACCCGGGGAGCGCCGCCCCCCGTACGCCACAGCGGGCTTCACCGGCGCGCAGGCTTACGGCCGCATGGTGCCGACGCTGCAGGCGAAGAGCGTCATGCAACGCCGGGGAACCGGTCACAACCATCCGCAGCGCTGCGCCTGCAAGGCCATCTGGAAGCGGTTCGCGGCGCCCAGCTGGGCCATCAGGATCTGCAGACGGCGGAACAGCGTGCGGCGACTGATTCCCAACTCGCGGGCGATGACGTCGTCGCCCGCGCCGCCTGCGAGGAGCCACAGCAGGCGGCGGTCTGCGGGTGGCAGACCACCTGGGCGGGTGGTGCGGCCGTGGAACGGCAGGGCGCTCTGCCACGACTGCTCGAACAGTGCCACGAGCGCGGAGAGCAGGCCGCACGGCTGTACGACCAGCATGGTGTTGTGCACGTCGGCCTCTTTGATCGACAACGACACGAGCGCGTACGCCTCGTCGATGATCACGAGTTTGACCGGCACCGACGGCAGCACCCTGGCCTGTTCGCCGGCCTTGATGCAAGGTTCGATGACTTCCTTCAGGTGGCCCGGATGCTCCAGCGACTCCCGCGAATACACGACACGCTGTGTCACACCGCGGGCGAGCGTGGCCAGCGCGTCGTCCGTGGCCCCGGACAAGGGGAAATACGGTGGTGACTCGAACTGCCGGATCTGATCGCGGGCGCTCGCCCAAGCATGACGACACCTGGGGCCGATGGCGTCGCCGGTGACGACCTCGACGAGATTGTCGTTGTACGCGGCGAGCCGCTGTCGTCGGAACGACTCGAACGCGCCCCCGACGGCGATGCGCGACTCCTCGACCTCGGCCGCCCGGTGCCGGGCGAGGATCTCCAGGCCCGCGGTGGGCGGAACCGGGGCCACCACGTCCCCGTCCGCCTCGGCGGCACTGGCCAGACCGGCGTCGACCAGTGCGGCGTACGCCGTGGCGAGTTCCGCATCGCCCAGACCGCCCGCGGTTCCGATCGCACTGAGCGGAGCGGGGGCCAGCTCCAGCAGTGTCAGATAGACCTGGCTCGCCGTGTGATCGATTCCCAGAAGCCGAAGGGCCTCGCCGATTTTCGCGTTCGTCATACTGCGCATTATCGACGGCTCCTGTCGTGCTGTGGCCGATCTGTGCCAGTGGCAGTGTTCGGCACCAAACGCGCGCGGTGCGGGATACCGTCCGGGAACCGTCGGCGACCGGCGGCAGCGAGGGCGCCCGGGCCGCACCGGGAGGGAGCTCCGGCCTGTCCGTAGGGCTCTTTCTGCCCCTTGCCGCTGAGGAACCCATCGAGAAGAAGGTGTATGACGTGGCGAAAGGCCGAAAGAACGGTCTCTACTCAGGGATCTCCGAGGAACTGTCCGCTCTGATGCGGGCGGGGTGGGCGGATACCGAGCGGCACGACCTGCGGCTCGGCGAGCAGGCTCCGTACGCGGCCCGCCGCCGCGACGTGCTCTCCGCCCGCTTCCCCGGCGAACGCCTTGTGATCCCCTCGGGGAATCTCAAGGTCCGTTCGAACGACGACACCTACCCGTTCCGCCCGTACTCGGGCTACGTGCACATGACCGGAGACCAGGCCCGGGACGGCGCGATCGTCCTCGAACCCCGTGCGGACGGCGGCCATGACGCCTACTGCTACCAGCTGCCGCGGGACAGCAGGGACAACAACGAGTTCTGGACCGGTGTCACGGCGGAGCTGTGGATGGGCCGGCGCCGCTCCCTCGCCGAGTCGGAGATCGTGCTCGGCCTGCCCTGCCGCGACGTCCGCACGGCGGCCCGTGACCTGGCCGCCGCCTCCGGTGCGCCGACCCGGATCGTCCGAGGTCTCGACCCGTCTCTCGAGGCCGCCGTCACCACCGAAGAGGAGCGCGACGCCGAACTGGAAGAGGCGCTCAGCGATCTCCGCCTCGTCAAGGACGACTGGGAGATCGCCGAGCTCCGCAAGGCTGTGAACTCCACCGTGCGCGGATTCACCGATGTGATCGGTGAGCTCTCCGGGGCGATCGCGTCGTCCGAGCGGTGGCTCGAGGGCACGTTCTTCCGCCGCGCACGCCTTGAGGGCAACTCCGTGGGCTACGGCTCGATCTGCGCCGCAGGCGAGCACGCCACGATCATGCACTGGACGGACAACGACGGTCCGGTGCGCCCTGGGGACCTGCTCCTGCTCGACGCCGGTGTGGAGACGCACACCCTCTACACCGCCGACGTCACACGCACGCTTCCGATCAGCGGGACCTTTACGCCCTTGCAGCGCAAGGTCTACGACGCGGTGTACGAGGCCCAGGAGGCCGGCATGGCCGCCGTCAAGCCGGGCGCTGCGTACCGCGACTTCCACGAGGCGTCCCAGCGCCATCTGGCGGCCCGGCTGGTCGAGTGGGGCTTCATCGAAGGCCCGGCCGACCGCGCGTACGATCTAGGCCTCCAGCGCCGCTTCACCATGGCGGGCACCGGTCACATGCTCGGTCTGGACGTCCATGACTGCGCGCAGGCCCGGCACGAGGAGTACGTCGACGGCGTACTGGAGCCGGGCATGGTGCTCACCGTCGAGCCCGGCCTGTACTTCCAGCCGGACGATCTCACCGTGCCCGAGGAGTGGCGCGGTATCGGCGTCCGGATCGAGGACGACCTGGTCGTCACCGAGGACGGTCACGAGAACCTGTCTGCGGGCCTGCCGCGGTCGGCGGACGACGTCGAGGAGTGGATGGCCCGGTTCGCGGGTTGAGTGCGCCGGCGGAGCGGTCCGGTGCCGGCCCCCGCTTCGCGGCTCGCTTGAGCCGGATGCGCTGAAAGGCGCACGTCCGGTTGGGGGCCGGGGCCCAGCCATGGGCTCCGGCTACCCGAACACAACTTTCCGTCGCACCGATGCTTGTCCCGTCGAAGATGTGTCGAAGATGATCTGGTTCGGGGCTGCAGATGAAGGCTTGGTTCGAGACATACCCCAACGAAGCGGCGGGGATCGATGAGACGTGGATCCGCGAGCACCGTGGGTCCTCTGTCGCCGCAGAGGGCATTGCCCAGTGGCGAGAGTTCATCGAGGAGGCCGAGCGTCAGCCGGACCTGCTCTTCTGCCGTGTCGTCCGCTCCGGGGCGGAGATCGTCGGGTTCCTTTGTGGCCGCCGCGACGAGATAGTCACCCTCGGACCGATGTACCTGCTCAACGAAGCCCAAGGCCAGGGCATCGGACAAAGGCTGATGGGCGATTTCCTCGCATGGGCAAAGGATGCGCAGATACGCCTCTGGGTGACTGATCACAACGAGAGGGCAATCCGCTTCTACGAGCGCCACGGATTCAAGCTCGCAGGTGAGCGCGAGCTCTGAAGAGGCAAGCTGCCCAATGTGCGCATTGTCCGCGACTCCATGCTGAGCCACAAGATCACCTGAGACGCCGAGCGGATCGGGCCGGTTGTCTGAGATTGAGGCACGGTCGACCGGGGCGCGACGCGATCTCACCGAAGCCCGATGACTGGGTGATCCGTCTCACCGCAGATTGGGTGCGCAGGTCAGCGCGGGAGTCTCTGCCGCAGCGCGAGTGGGGAGAGGCACGTCACATTCGGTCGTGTCACATCACGCCGGACCGTTGCGTCACAGAGGTGTAAGCACCAGCAAAGACACAGGAGTGCACCATGGAAGCTCGGTTGAATTTCTTCGCCAGCCCGGTCGCAGCCAAGGCTATGAAGCACATCGTCTCTGCCGGCAAGGCGCTTGCCGACTCGACGCTGCCGGCCGCGACGCAGGAGTTGGTGAAGATCCGCGCCAGTCAGATCAATGGCTGCGGTTTCTGCACCGACATGCACACCAAGGATGCCGCGCACGCCGGGGAGACCTCGACGCGCATCAACCTGGTCGCGGCCTGGCGGGAGGCCACGGTGTTCACCGATGCCGAGCGTTCAGCCCTGGAGCTGACGGAGCAGGGCACCCGCATCGCGGACGCGGCCGGCGGGGTCACGGACGAGGCCTGGGCGAATGCCGCCAAGCACTACGACGAGGAGCAGCTCGCCGCCCTGGTGTGCGCCATCGCCCTCATCAACGCCTTCAACCGAGTGAACGTCATCGTCCAGCAGCCCGCCGGCGACTACCAGCCCGGCCAGTTCGCATAACC
Source organism: Streptomyces sp. NPDC002958 (assembly GCF_055563255.1). NCBI lineage: Bacteria > Bacillati > Actinomycetota > Actinomycetes > Kitasatosporales > Streptomycetaceae > Streptomyces > Streptomyces sp. NPDC002958. The sequence continues at coordinate 119,079 of NZ_JBVHDS010000017.1, forward strand.
AGGAGTGCCCTCTGTCGACGGTCACGTAATTCACGTGACCGTCGACATCGTCGAGGTGAACGGGTTCGCCCTGACCCGTTCGGTGGCCAGCGGGCCGACGGACCTCGTCTGCTCCACCGACCCCGAAGTCGTTCTGGCCGCCGAGGCCACCGAAGTCTTCGCCAGGCGCCCTGCTGCCGTCACCGACGCCGAAGCCGCCACGGCCGCAACCGTGACAACGCCGGTCTCCGAGCCCGGTTGCCACGGCACTGCCCCGACATCGCGCCGACGACAAGGTAACGTCCGTGCGCTTTTGGGCGCTGCCCCCAGCAGCCGTAGCTGCGGCATGCTCCTCAACCTTGGACGGGACTGCTCAGCCTGCGGTGAGACGGAACAGCAATCACTCGTGTCCTCTGTCAGGGAACCGTGGTCATTGCCATCGGAGGTCGATGAACAGTAGGCCCGTGTCACCGAAGTTTGCGATGGTCCAGCAGTTCTTGCGTGGCAGATCCGACAGCAGTCCGAGCGTCAACTGCCGGACTCGACACCGGGGTTCCACCCGAGCGAACCGACCCGCGATCCGGCCCATCAGGCCCTCGAACGCCTCCTGCCGGCGGGCAGGGTTTACTACCCTGTGGCCCGCGGCCACCGCCTGATCGTTTGTCTTCACACGCCTGTGATCAACGGTGGCCGGACCTGTCGGCGACCCTGGAGCAGCCAATGACCTCGCCCGGCCCCGTGACCCGCGACCTGCTCGAAACATTAGACGACGTACGTTCCAGAACCCTGGCCCGCCTGGACGGCCTCACCGACGCCGAGTACCTCTGGGAGCCCGTTGCCTCATGCATGACGCTTCGGACAGCTGCGGACGGGGTGTTCCGAGCCGACCCGCGGCCCGCGCATGATGTCCTTCCGGCTCCGTTCACGACGATCGCCTGGCGTATCTGGCACATCGGAGCGGACTGCCTGCGCGGCTACGGCCGTTTCTTTGAAAACGAACCCCAAAGCGGCGACCGACATCTCTGGCCGGGCTCGGCGACCGAAGGCGTCCAGATGCTGGCCGACGACTGGTCCCGATTCCGCACCCGCGTCGAGTCCCTCGGCGACGAACGTCTCCTTCAACCCATGGGACCCCGCGCTGGTGCCTACAGCCACGAGAGCTACCTACTCCTGGCGCTTCATGCCCTGGACGAAGCAGCTCACCACGGTGCCGAAGTGGGCGTCCTTCGCGACCTCTACCTTCACATCGTCGTCGCAGAGCAAGCGACGAACCCAGACGAGGCCGACGAGAAGACCGGACGCCCGTCCGCCTCCTGACGAACATCTGGGCCGTCAGATCACGGTCAACGGCTGGAGTGTTCAGAGCCACTCGGTAACCCGTGTCGCCCTCGATGCCCGCCGGTCGTCGAGAGTTTCGTGGTCATTCCCGAGATGCTGGACCAGCGAGCCAGGATCGACTGACCTTCGCACCTCCCGTGACCAGGAATCCATCTGCACCGCTCCGATAACGTGATCGAATTCATGGCGATCGCTTTCGTCGCCCGCGCTTCACCAGAAATTCGTGCTGTCCGGTACGAAGAGTGACCTAATCCATCAACATCTAACAAATCGGCCAAACAATTGATATCTATAGCATCGCGGGTGTTTTCGCGAATAAAGTGCAGAATTACTTTCGCCGCGTGGCGTCAACCACGGGCGATGCTGTGGGCCGCGGTGGCGGTGGCGGCCCTCGGATTCCTCGTCGCGCTGGAGATCGCGGCGCGTCGCTACGGTCTACCGGGGCCGATCGTCACCCAGGTGCAAGAGGTGGTATTCGCCCCCAAATCGGGTTTCCTGTTGTACGCCAGTATGGCGTTGATGATGGTGGTGCTCACCTGGCGGCAACGGTTCATCGCGGCTGGTGTCGCGATCGGCATCGACGTCGCCTTCCTGCTGGTGCGGTGGGCGGCCGACGCCAAGGCAACCGACGGCCATCCCTTCGGCAACGGCGCGTTGTGGGTGATTTTGGGCTATGCGGTCATCGCTATCACACGCCGCACAGGCCGGGAACGTGTCCTGCTGCTGAAGGGCGTCGGGCTGGGCCTGCTGCTGGTGGCCGGCCGCAAGACTGGGGATGCCTGGCTACTCATCACGTCGAAGACCCGCCCGCTGGTGCTCGACCAGTACGTGGCAACCGCCGATCACGCGCTGGGCAACCCGTCGTGGCTGGTAGGGCGGATAGTCACGGCCACCGGCCCGATCGGCGCCCATTTTCTCGACTCCGTCTACACTCAGCTTCCGGTGGCTGCCGTCATCGTCGCGATGTACCAGCTGCGTAACGTGGCGGTCGAGCGCCGCTTCCCGGGCCATCATCTGGTGCGCACCTTCCTGGTCATCGGCCTCCTCGGGCCCGGCATCTACATGATCTTCCCGGTGGTCGGACCGATCTTCGCCTACGGCGCCGACGGCGGACACTGGGCGGTGGCCAACCTGTGGCCGGACACGCCGCCGCCGGTCAATGTCCCGCATCAGATGCCATTCGACGAGATCACCCCACGCAACTGCATGCCCAGCCTGCATACAGCGTGGGCTACCGCGATCTTCATTCATTCCCGCAAGGGCCCACTGATTCTAAAATTCGCAGGCGCGTTCTGGCTGGTTGCTACGCTCGGCGCAACGCTGGGCTTCGGCTACCACTACGGCGCGGATATTGTTGCCGGCGTGGTATTTACGCTCACGATCGAGGCAGCTCTGCGCTCGCTCGAACGTGGCTGGGTCCGGTCAGGAATCCAGCTAGTAACCTACGGTGCAACGGTCTTCGCTGCGCTCTTGGTGTCATATCGCTATCTGCCGATGGAGATGGCCGAATATCCGTGGGTGTTTGGACCACTTCTCATTCTGGCGATGACCTCAGTGGTTTACGGCTACGTACGGACCACCGAACTGTGGGAACCGGAGGCCGCACCAGCGCGGCAACCGGAACCGCAACCCGAACTGAGAGTTGTCCGTAGATGATCTCCGGTGAGGTGAAAGGGCGGGCGTCCGCCGTGAAGGCGGTTCGCCCGCCCAGTGATCACGAGGTTGTGTAGGCGAGCGATGCCGCACATGGCGTGGTGGACGCCGTCGCCTTTGAGGCGACAGTCGCGGAGAATCTTCCAGGTCTTCATGGGGGTGAAGGCGTGCTCGACGCGGACGCGAACCTGTTTGTGCGAGCGATCGTGTTCCTGCTGCCAGCCAAGGAGTTTCTCGCCGACCCTTCGGCGGTGCGGCATCACGAGTCCGCTGTCGGGGTAACCGCCGTCCGCGACCGTCATGGTCTTGCCGACGGCGGCCACGGCCCCGGATTCCCTCTCCATCAAACCCGGGGCGGTTCAGGCCGACGGCCGGTCACCTCGAACACCGATGGCACCGCTTCCGGTTGCGCGGCAGGCTCGACCGTGTGCCTGCTGGAAGGTGAGGACATTCCGAGCGGCAGGGGTGGTGAGTGCGCCATGGAAGTGATGGGCGGCGTACGGGCGGAGCGAGAGAAGCAGGCCGCGGCCGCGGCCGAACGGTATCGCAGGACGAGTGCGGAGCGGCACAGCATCCAGCGGGAGCAAGATGCCGGAGTGAAGTACCCGGACTCGCCGGAGGCGATCGCCGCCCGGGCCGCACGCCTCCTCGACCGGCTCGGAGTGCCGGCCGCGGCGGTGGTGGAGAGCATCCGGGCGGAGCCGCTGGCGGCGCCCGCGGCGTACGAACGCATCATCGGCCTCTCCTCCGAGCTCCAGGCATGGAGCTTCCTGCCGCGCGGTGCGCGGGCGGCACGCACCGTCGCCCGGATCTCGGCGCGCGAGAACGGGCGCGAGCTGCCGCTCGGCACCGGCTTCCTGGTGTCCCCGCGCCTGCTCATGACCAACCACCATGTGCTGCCGGACGAGACATCCGTCGAGCCGTGCTTCGTCGAGTTCGACGCCCAGGTCACCATCGACAACACCCCGGGTGCACCGGTCCGGGCCGATTTCGATCCCGCCAACTTCTTCGTTGCGAACGAGCAGCTCGACTTCGCTCTCGTTACCCTGCGGCCCCTCGGCAGCCGGTCGCCGGGAGACGTGTTCGGGTGGAACAAGCTCAGCGTTCAGCCCGGCAAACTGGTCATCGGCGAACCGGTGAACGTCATCGGCCATCCCATGGGCCGCCTCAAGGAAATCGCTGTCCGCGACAACGGACTTCAGGTGCGCCTGGACGACTTCATCCACTACATGACCGACACCGAGCCCGGCAATTCCGGCTCACCGGTCTTCAACGACCAGTGGGAAGTGGTGGCACTTCACCACAGCGGTGTGCCGGAGAAGGACGACCAGGGCCGTACGCTGCGCAAGGACGGGCAGGTCTGGAGCGAGGGCGACGGTGACGACGCCGTTCACTGGGTGTCCAACGAAGGCGTACGCATCAGCTCCATCCTCAAACACCTCGCGTCATTGCCCCTCGATCCCGCGCGAGGCGCGGTCCTGGCCGAGATGGGTCCGGACTCCGGTCTCCAGGAGGCGGTGGCGGTCGCACAACCGACCGCACGCCCGTCAGCAACTTCCGCACCCGTCGTCGCGGCGCCGGTGCCCGCCCGCGAAACAGCCGTGGCCCCCACCGGCCTCAGAGCCAGGACGGGCGCCTTCGGCGGCCGTCGGCACCTGGTCTTCCTGCACGGCAGGAGCCAGCAGAGCAAGGACCCCGAGGTGCTCCGTCGAGGGTGGTCCGCAGGGCTCAACCATGGGCTCACGCGCGCCGGTATCACCCCTATCGACCCGGCGGACGTGTGGTTCCCGTTCTATGCAAAAAGGCTCATCGAGGCCATCGAGCAGCGAGAAGCCGTCCCACGCTCCTTCGAGGAGATCGCGGCCGCACCGACCGCGGAGGCATGCGCGCCCGCCGGTCCTGCCCGGGGCATGTACGAGCAGCTGCTGGCCGAGGCGGCGCAAAAGACAGGGATGCCCCCGGAGGAGCAGCTCGCCACCGAACGCTTGGGCGGCGCCGCCGTCGGGGCATTGCAAGGTCAGCTGAGCTGGCTGGCCGCCAGGACCGACCTGGACGAGTGGGCCGTCGCCACGATCTTCCGGGACGTTGCCGCGTATCTCGACGATCCGGGCGTCCGGGACGCGGTCCTCGACGACGTGCTCGCCTCGGTGCCGACGTCGGGCACGCTCGTCCTCGTCACCCACAGCCTCGGCACCGTGGTCGGCATGGACCTCGTCCAACGGCTCGCGCCGGAACTCGACTTGGCCCTCCTCGTCACCGTGGGCAGTCCCCTCGGACTGGACGCTGTGTACAGTCGCCTGCTCGCCGGAGGTCCGAAGCGCCCCGAGAGGGTGAACCACTGGCTCAACGCCTGGTGCCCGACCGACGCGGTCGCAATCGGATGTCCGCTCAAGGACAGCTGGAAGGGCGAACTGACGGAGCTGGCAGTCGCCAACGCACGCGACCGGGCGCACAACCCCGAGGAGTACCTGTCCCACGCGGAGGTGGCCGACGAGATCGGACGCACCATCAACCAGACGTGAGAAATCCACCGAATACTTTCCTGGGAGACCCCGATGAGCCGAGTCATCAGGCATCCTGAGGGACGGTTCCGACCGCCACCCGAGCCACGCCCGATGCACGGGAAGCGCCTCTTGTCCCGGATGTGTGCCTATTGGCTCCGAACGTGACGGATGTGGCGAGTCCGGAGGGAAACCGGTAGTTGCCGCTATGAGATTTGTGGTTCGGGTTGCGCTCGTTTGGCGGGGGCGTACTCGGCAACGATCCGCAGCTTGTACTCCGCGGAGAACGTCCGCCGCTTCGGGCGGGGCGCCGGATCCGATCCGGAGCTACGGGGTGTACTCCTGTCTCGCCCTTTCAGCCTAATACTCCGGTGCGGTTTCGTGATCTATCCAGCAAATTCGTCGGCGGATCGTCGTCGGTAGTGGCTGTGTCGGGCTGTTGCCTGGTGGCGTCTGCGCCAGATTGACCAGTGCAGCAGCTTGGCAGCGGTCACGGCCGACGGGCTGAAGACGAGGGTGAACAGGTGGCGGATCTCCGGGACGGTCAGGGAGATCGGTTCGCTGTCGGGAGCCGGGTGGTGCGGACCGGTTGACCTCGAGCCTCGTCGCCCCGGTCTTTGGCCACGAGCTTCCAGTCGCCTTCCATTAGCGTCCAGCTCGCCAACAGCTCTCCCGGCGCCCAGTCCTGTCGCACACCCGCCCCTTGTTGTTGACCTCGGGGCATTCACCCGGGCGGCCCAAGGAGGCGCTCCGGCGCCGGGAAACGGCAGAGAAGCGAACCCCGGAACCTACTGGCGGGTTACTTGTTCCCCGGTGTCCGGGCCACGGCCTGCTTTGCGTGCTGCATCCCCCAGTGGCAGCGGCTTGATTGCCACGGTTCAAAAGGATCTCGCCACGTGGCTGCGGGCTACTCACCCTGGGTGAAGGTGCGCCGGTACTCGCTTGGTGTTGTGCCGATGATCCGCTGAAAGTGCACAGCGTGCGCCGGAACTGCCGGGTGTGGGGCCATGCCCCTGCGGCGCGCCGCTCGCCGGAGCGCAGGTCCCGGATGGCCGCATCTCTTGCCTCGTCGACGCGGACCATCCCGAGCGTGGCATGTGCCACCACCCTGGTTGCGGTTCGTGATTGATTCGCTACTTTTAGTGAATGTGGATCATGTGTGCGACTTCCCCGGGGTCCGCTGCCGGCGGCTTCGTCCCAGATCCCCTCGTACGACCTCCACCTCCTGTACGTCTTCGTGAAGGGACCGTTGATGACCGCCAAGAAGAGGGCCGCCACGTCAAAGTCCACGCCAAGGCAGAACAAGACGATTGACTCCCTGCGGCAGTTCATCCGGACCAAGGGGTCCAGCTATCTGACGGACCCGAACATCACCAGCATCGGGATCGGCCACCGCGTCAAGGACGGGGAGCGGACCGAGGAACTCACGCTCCAGTTCACCGTGGGCACGAAGGCGAAACCGGAGCAACTGGAAGCCCTGGGCACCACCCCGATCCCGAAGGTCATCACGGTGGACGGGAAGCAGGTGCCGACCGACGTCATCCAGCGCAGCTACACGGTGCAGTTTCAGGTGGTGCCTGAGGCGACGAGACCGGACCGTAAACGGCGCCTGGACCCGATTGAGCCCGGTGCGAGTGTGGGTAACGCCAAGCTGCCGGGGGCGGGCACGATCGGCTGCATCGTCTACGACAAGAACGACGGCACCCCCTACGTGCTGAGCAACTGGCACGTGCTGCACAGTCGGCACGGAGAGCTGGGCGATTCGATTGCGCAGCCCGGCCGGCACGACGACAACCGGGTCACCCAAAACCGGCTGGGTGTTCTCAAGCGCTCTCACCTGGGTATGGCCGGCGACTGCGCTGTCGCCACGATTGAGGACCGGGGCTTCATCGACAAGATCCTTGAGCTCGGTATTGCGCCTGCGGAGCTGGGGGAGCCGGAACTGGGTGACAAGGTCGTCAAGAGTGGCCGCACCACAGGCGTCACTCACGGCATCGTCCGCCGCATCGAGACCCTGGCCCAGATCAACTACGGCGGCACGGTCGGGTTGCAGAACATCGGCTGCTTCGAGATCGAGCCCGACCCGGACAATCGTCCCGTCGGCGGTGAGGTCAGCCAGCCCGGTGACTCCGGCGCGGTGTGGGTGTTCGATGGCCGACCGGACGTTATGGCGGGCTTGCACTTCGGTGGCGAGAGCGAGTTCAGCCGCGACGAGCACGCTCTGGCCTGTCTGCCGCGGTCAGTCTTCGAGAAGCTCGACATCAGCCTGAACCAACCGTCCGTCGAGGAAGCCGACCTCATCCAGGGATACAATCCCGACTTCCTCGGCTCCCGGATCGCCACCCCGCGCTTGAGCGCCGGAGTGAAGGAGGACGCAGTCAAGCTCGGCGACACCGACATCGTTCCCTACACGCACTTTTCCCTCGCCCTCAATGGCGAGCGGGGCTTCGCCTTCTGGGTGGCCTGGAACATCGACGGCACCTCGATGAAGAAGCTGCCGCGCCGCGGGATCAAGTTCGTCAAGGACTCCCGCCTGCCCGACGACGTTCAGATCGGCAACGAGCTCTACGAGGACAATCCGCTCGACCGCGGACACCTGGCCCGACGCGCCGACCTGCTGTGGGGTTCACTGGTGGAGGCGGAGAAGGCCAACAAGGACTCCTTCTTTTACACCAACATCACCCCCCAGATGGAGGACTTCAACCAGTCCAGCAAGGATGGCTTGTGGGGACGGCTCGAAGACGCCCTCTTCGCTGACGTCGACGTCGACGACCTCAAGGTCAGCGCCTTTGCCGGACCCGTCTTTCAGGCCGACGACCGCATCTACCGTGATGTGCAGATCCCCCGCGAGTACTGGAAAGTCCTCACCTTCGTCGAGCAAGGACAACTCAAGGCCAAAGCCTTCGTCCTGACCCAGAACCTCAACCAGCTCGAAGCCCTCGAACTCGACGAGTTCCACGTCTTCCAAGTCACCCTCAATGAGGTAGAGAGCCGCTGCGGATTCCGCTTTCCCGCTGCCCTGCGCAACGCCGACACGCTCACCGTTCCCGAATCACTCACCGACCGCACACCCCTGGAAGACCTGGCCGACATCGACTGGCACTAACCTCGACCTTGCATGACGGTCCGTCGGCTCTTCCGTCGGGCCGTTTCGCTGTGGTGGGTTGGTCGTGGGAATGCTGGGGGCCCGGCTGTCGCGTCTTGCCCGGATCATGCACTGCCCGCGTCCTGCGCCACGGCGCCAACGCCGCCGATATCGCCGTATCCGGGCCGCTCTTGCGGACCGTCTCCACCAACAACACGGCCGCG